>NZ_JAAOHT010000037.1:0-39135 GCF_011440255.1 Haloarcula sp. JP-Z28
CGACCGATTCCGATCCAAACACATCTAGCGGAATCATTCGTGTCGGGCACCGCTGACGCGGTGCCCTTGTCCTCTTCGAATCCACAGCTGCCGCTCAACAATATCCACAATCTCCTACGCAAGAGCGTATTACTAAAATACTGTCCGGACGGTGTTTGCCGTCTTCATACTTTCTGCGGCGACTACTGAGTATATAACTCGCCTACTTTCTCACCGAAAAGTTCGAATCACTACCTATATAATTCTCTATATTTGTTCTGCTGAATAGCTGCGACTCAGCATCTATTCAACAGAGCAGAATTCGTGAGCTTGTGACAATTAATCAGTATACAGGAATCGATAAGGCGGACGGTCAGAGGCACAACCCATCGTCCGCCCATCATAGGGCTCTCAGCCGGCTATTAAACCACCCACGTGAGCGATCAAACATCGTGAAAAGAACGACGACTGGAAGCCACGATTGCAGCCTTCCGCAATCACGTGTAGTAGGATGGATAGAAGGAACGTCGCGGTATATCTTGAAGGCTGGTAAGGTCAATCTCGTCGGCCGCTGCGAGTTCCCAAACATGGTCGAAGAAGTCAATCGCGGCGGCGACAAAATTAGAATTCTCGGTGTAGACACCGCATTCGGGGTTCCAGTTGTAACTGTTCTCCACGAAGTTCGCTGAGCCGAGGAGTGCAGCACCCTCGGTCGGGTGTCCGATCGTCTGAAGTTTTGCATGAATGCCGAACTCAGTGAGGTCAGTTTCGTCTGTCTCGCTCGTAATCCGCTGATACTTCTTGTACCGGGAGTACGTCCGGATGGTGACATTCTCGCGGTTCTCCTCAAGATCGCCAAGGAGATTGTCCCGGAGTCGTTCCCACTCCCAGCGTTGCTTCGTATGCCGCGTGAGGAGGCGAAGTTCGTAGCCCTCTCGGAGCAGACTCCGAAGTTGTGAGGAGTACTCAGAGAAGGTTTCGTCGTCGTATGGCGTCATGATACGGATGACGCGTTCATCCAGGTCATGCTCCTGGCCACGTGCGAAGAGGCGGTCGGTCATTTCGGTGAAACGGCGCAGGTCGTTGTCCCGCTGGTCCTTCCAACGTTTCAAGCGCGCGCGTTCTTGTCTTAGTGCGGGCTGATCGCCGACGTACTTCTCCATGCGCTCCTTCCCAAGAGCGTCTGGGTCCGGGAGCGTGTAAACAAAGTAGGTCGGAGCAACAACATCATCGTTTACACCCATGACGAGCGATTCGATGATGTCTGCCCGCTCCTGCGGAGTTTCCCGGAGCGTAACATCGGTGAGAGCGTCGTACCACGAGAGTCGCGTATGGAGCGCGTCAAAAAGGTCGTCGCGGAAGCTGTCGTAGTGGTCAGTCCCCTCCGGGGCGGCCGGAACAGCGTCAAAGGTAAGCAGGAGATCATCCCGGAGCGAGCAATCAACTCCGGAAATGTCTGAGAGGGTTCGATACAGAGGATAAGGGTCGAGGCCGAGGGTGTCTGTGAGCGAGGGGATTGCGACTGAGTGGAGAGTTGGATGGGCGTGAATCGTGGCGAAGAGATTGAGTGTCGTCGTGATAGCCTCGTCAGACGGATTATTGGAGAACGCGTCGGCTAGGAGGTTGCTATCGACGGTCATGTCGTCGCATTCGACGGAGTGGTCCTCAGGGTCAAGAGCGGTCTCGAAGGTCTTGGCGTCGTTTGCGACGGCTACCCGAGTGTCTTCGATCGCATCGGAAAACTCGGCGATTGGTGTACGTGCTGGCGGGTCGTGCTCGATCGTGCCGAGTGCGTCGAGTGCGGTCGTCTGGTCGACTTCTGTCGGCGTGACGGTAGCATCAGTGTAGGTCGTCGTAACGCGAGCTATGAGGCGGTGGTCGTCGAGCGTCGTGAGTGCGGTGATGAGCGTAATCGCCGTACTCGGACAGGTGGTGTGCCGTTCAAGCTGGTCGATTGTCTGCGTGATTAAATCGGAGTCTAGAACAACGCCTTCCGGGTAGAGGTCGACGAACGCGAGTGAGGCGAGGAGCGGTGTGATGAAGACCTTGTCCTCCGTGTCGCGAAGGAGCGTTTCGAGTTCACTTCGCGGGAGGCGGTCAGTCTCAATAGTGTCGAATTCGCGAAGGAATCGCTGGACGTTCGGTAGTCGACGAGCGGCGACGAGTCGGATGGCATCACAGGGTCGCTCAGCCGCGAGTACGAGTCGACCGCAGTCAGTCAATTCGCCGCCGGCAGTGACAAGACCGAACTCGGAGAGGAGGAACCGATGAGCGTCGGCGACAGTTTCGCGAGTGCGCTCGTCGTTCGTCTGGAGGACCGCGGCCAGGCGGTATGGCCTGAGCGCGTGTGAGAAGTCAGTGTCCGTCGCGACGGCGCAGACGGCAAGATAGAGGCTCTCAGCTGAGACGCCCCAGAGTTCCTCCGGAGAGCGTGTCTGCAGGTCGTGAATCGCATCCGGAAGGTTACGCGTCATCGCTCGCCTCGATGTCGCGCTGGGTGAGTGTCAAGCCGGCATCGAGGAGAGACATGAGGTCGTCTTTCGCGACCGTCTCTGGATCGTTCTGATTCTCGCAGCCGTACTGGTAGATGCAGAATGGACAACCGTGGTCACAGTCGCACTCGAACGCCTCTTTGATTAAATCGACCGCGGTGTCAAATTTCTCGCGCGTATCACCGGACCCCATCGTAAGCAGGACGGTGACACCGCTGCCGCCTGTTTCGTTGTCGAAGACGTAGGTACCGTCCTCAGCGAGCGATTCGGGGACGGCACGCACGCCGACGCCGCCGATGTACTGGAGCGCCATACGGACGCCGTGGGAGAACGCGTGCTCGAGATCTTCGTTGTCGAACTTGATACGAACAGCCTTCGTGTCGAACTCGGTCGCGAGGCGGACAACGTCCGTGTTCTCAGTCGAGTGTTCTGGATGACGCATACAATACGCCGTCTCGTCGTCGCGTGCGATAACGCCGTCACAGTTCTCCTTCCCGCAGAGTTCGAAGACACTAGGGAGCGGGTCGGAGCCGCCGCCGGCGTAGTGGGCGCTGAACTGACGGACAGAGGACTTGATGGTGACGTCCCCGTAGTCGAACCGCCCTACGGGGTCCCCGTCGTCAGTCGTAATGGTGAACGCTTTCTCCGAATCGGGGTCAAACGCGGTAACATCCGTCTCAGTAGGAGCGTAGGTATCTTGAACCTCCGAATCCGATTGGTACAGTCGAGTCGGGAGGAGGGAATCGCCGTTCGGGAGTTGACCCAGCACGAGATCAGACTTGTACGCCGTGACGCGCTCGGGGACGATTGTCTTCAGGCGCTTGAGGTCGGAGCCACACTCTTCGCAGGGCCCCTCACCGAGGTCAAATTCGGCTCCACAGGTCGGACAAATCGCGGCGGTGCTTTCGAGCTGCGAGGTTTGGTAAGAATGGGCGCGGACGCCGGTGACGACGTAGCGCTGGTTGTCCGAGTGGAGATAGGCGGCGCCGGGATGGAGTTCAGAGAGCGCGGTCCGGATTGGCCGGGACTGCAAATCGTCGGTCACGGACTCGAAGTCTTCTCCGATAAGTTCGTACTCGACAGTATCCTCGACAGAACGGAGACTGAACGGCGTGGTGCTATGCTCTTCGAGGAACGACCCATAATCCATTCGTGCAAGCCGGTCCAAATACTGGTTCAGATTCGCACTCCGACTTTGTAGTCGATCCCGCTCGTCGCGTTGCTCAACGCGATCATCCTGGCTCTGTCGGCGGCGGTTCCGCCGACCACGTGACTCCAGATTGAGTTCGTTGAGTTGTGTCTGGACCTCGTCGAGTTCATCGAGGATGTCGTCCTCGAAGTCAAAATAGCTCTCGACGAACTCGTCGACAAAGGCCGTCATCGCCTCCTCAATGACGTCCTCGTGGGCGTCGACGGCAGAGACGGCACGACCTTCGCAGTCCGATCGACTACAGGGGCCCTCGTAGCTGACCTCATGCTTTCGACCGCAATCACGACAGTAACTGAAGCCGAGGATATCTTCCAACCAGTCACGAACCTCGGCTCGATGCTCCTCATACGCGGTCTTGAGGGTCTGGAGAGGAGCTTCCTCATCGACAAACTGGATCGCCTCGTTCTCGCTCGCGAGAAGCGCGGTGAAAGTCACAATGTCGTTCGGCCGCGGTTCACTGCGCGAGACGAGGTCCTCCTCGCAGTAGAGTTCGTCGACGACATCGCTGGTCTCGCGACGCCACGGAATCCAATATTCGGTGGCGAAATAGTCGAGTATCGCCCACGTCAGCGAGATGCGAAGCACCTCCTCATTTGTCTCGTTGAGTGGGACAGGCTGGGGTTCGGCCTGAATGAGTTCGTTCGGCTGTTCGTAGTAGTAGTAGTCGATTGGATTGCGCTGGCTGATCGAGTGAACGAGTGACGACCCGGACTGTCGACCGGCGCGACCGATCCGTTGGAGGTACGAGTTGGTGTTTGGTGGGGTGCCATAGAGAAGGAGCGCATCAAGATCACCGATGTCCATCCCAACTTCCATCGCCGGCCCAGAAGAGAGGAAGTTGGGGTAGCGTCCCTCCCGGAACTGATACTCGATGCGGCGGCGTTCATCCTTCTCCGTGAGTCCGAAGTAGGCACGGGAGACGAGCAGTAGAGGGTCCGAGTAGTTCACGCGGTAGGCCGTGAGGTCGAAGTGTGGGTGCGTGAACCCGCTTCGGGACTGGGAATCAGCGCTAAACGTGACCTTGTCGAGACCCGGATCGTGGTCAGTGAAGACCTCATCGAGCGTCGAGTAGAACGACTCCGTAGCGGGAACGTATGTGATTGTCGTATCCGCATCTACAGTTGTGCAGCAGACACAGGATTCGTCGAATCCAATGAGATATCCGGAGTCAGTCTCTATGCGACGGAGGATATCCTGTTCCATGAGGGACTGGACGTGTCGACCCGCATCCTCGATATCATCACTGAGCGAATCGACATACTGCTTGCTCTGCTCGTTCAACGCCTCGATTACGGCTTTCTCACCCGCGTCGAGTGTACTCCAGTCAATGTCAAGGGTGACATCAAGCAGACCATTGGAAGGGAGGTGGTCACGGCTCCGCCAGCGGTTGTTGTAGCGTCCACGAAGGACGCGTGCCGCGACTTCCTTCTTCAGAAAGTCATCGACGGACTGTCGATAGCCTGTCATTGCTTCCAGCAGTCCACCATCGCCCTCAGTGAGCATGTCCTCGTACTCCACGGCACGCTCAACGACTGTGGATTGGAGGTCAGCGAGCGAAACCCAGTCGTCGGCCCCACCAAGCGTGTCGACAACGAGTTGCGTGACGAAGAGCGTCTGCTCAGGTTCGGTGAAGTTCCGGTTGAGTTCCTTCATATCTGACTGGCTATCAGCGAAAGAGAGCATCTTCGCCTCCCGGAACGAGTCCGGGTCGTCGACATCCGCGATCTCGCGGAGGAGGTACTGCGCGGTCGTAACGGCGGTGTTCCCGGGCCCGCGAATCATCGACTCGTATCGTGAGGATTTCCGGTAGGTCTTTCCTGGATCGTAGCACGGGACGGCACCATGGAACGACGAGGGTTTGCGTATCTGTCCGAGTTCGTCGACGAGTTTGTACTCGCGGAATCCACGAACTGTCGGCGAGATCGTGGGGGTGTCACAGCGACACTCGGCACCTGGTAGGAGATCGGTGTCGCAGTTCGAGCAGTGGTCAATCGCGTTAATGTCGAGCAAACCAGTGCGTGCGAACCGCCGCTTGTTGCAGTCGCAGGTGTTGGGGGGTTCGCCGAAATAGACGGTGTCACACTCCGGGTCACTACAAGACCATCCGAGGTAGCGCTTCGCACGGAGCATCCCCCCGCAACTGCACTGGTGGCCAGCTTCCTGTTCGCGGGCGTCGCCACAGTCCTCACAGTAGAGCACGGAGTCATCGCTTAGTGGTTCAAGATCGTGCGAGTGACAGTTCTTACAGACTATCTCGGTCCCGGTCTCTAGCGTGACGCTACAGTCGGGGTTTCGACAAACAAGTTCGTCCTGGTCGTCACTGAGGATCATGACGGTTTCGCAGTCCGGACAGTGAGTCATCCGGTCTACCTTCTGTCGATCACCACACCCTGAGCACTCGTAGTAGGAACGCCAGACCGTCCGGATTGTCTCCGTTCCGCAACTGCACGTGTGGTCTTGGAAGTACTCGAAGCGGCCCTCGCCAGACGTGACGTTGAGTGGGGAGAGCCGTTCGCAGTCCGGGCAGAACCAGGATTCGAGCGCTTCCTCACCGCAGTGGTTGCAGTAGGCAAGTTTCGTGACGAAGTGATGGCCACACTGGGCACACTCGGACTGCGGCGTGTCGTAGACGGCAGCACAGTTCACGCAGGTGTAGTAGCCATCGAGCGGCCAACTGAAGAGGTGAGCGCGACTCTCGAGGACACCAGATAGCTGACCGAGCGTAACAAAGTTATCAACAAGTCGTGCGGTCTGGTCGTCGGTAAGGTCGTAGGTGTCCGTGAGTGTCTCTCGAAGATCAGTGGGCCGCTGTGCCTCCTCGTGAAGCGTTGTGTACAGCGCGCGGACGATATCGAGGCTGTCGTCGCGCTCGTCAAGGAGGGTGTCGTAGAGTCGGTCACCAGCGATGCGCAACCGCTCCTCAGAATCGGAATTGCTTGGCAGTTCTCCGATAACATCTGCGATGAGGGATTCGGCAGGCGTCCAATTCGAGGATGTATCCGCGAGTCGATCCGGGTCCGCGGTGCGTTCAACGAGCGGAGCAGGGAGATCGTCGGGGAGTTGGCACTTGAGCGTTCGTGGGTCCTCCTCGACGACGGTGATATCCGCGTCGGTGAAGGGATTGATGCGTTGGAAGATCGCACGTTTGTTCTCGACGGTCGCGCTAGCGCCGACAAGTCGGAGGCCATCGCCAACGTCATCATCGAGTCCAAGTAGTGAACGACGAGACCGGAGATAGCGACGCATAAGTGTCGCGGTAAATGAGCCGAAGAGCTCCGAGTACTCGTGAATCTCATCGAAGACGACGTACTTTGGCTCCGTGACGAACACGGTCTGTTCGTCGTGCTCGTTGATATTGAACAGCCGATAGTTGACAGTGTCTGGATTGGTGAGGAGAATGTCGACTTCCGCATCAACGATTTCCTCGCGTGTGAGTTCGATGAAGTCGAGATCGGTTCCCATTTCCGCCGACGAGTCATGCGTGACGCGATAGCCTTCTTCAGTCCGTTCAACCGTCAGCGAGGACGAGCAGTTGCTGCAGGGACACTCAAAGTAGTTGAACGACGTGTCGAGATACGAGTAAGCATCCGGGTCGTTGTGTGGGGTGTCACCGTCGAAGATTCCGACGGTGATCTGATCGGTACCGGTTCGCGTCTCATTGAGCGTGGAGAGGTACTCGATGAGACGCTTCAGCTGGTCCTGTGCGAGTGCTTTCGTTGGATAAGTGAGAACGCACTTGACGCTCTGCGGATCGGCGTCGTGATAGCCGTCTTTGGCCTCACAAATGTACTGGAGGATAGGAATGAGCCAACTCTCAGTCTTGCCGCGGCCGGTCCCAGCGGTGACGAGTGTGTGGTCGTCAGCGAGCATCGCATCCACGGTGTCCTCTTGGAACGCGTAGAGGCGCTCGAAGCCAGCCTCGGAGAACGTACGAACGATGTCCTCATTGAGGCCGTCGGGCGCGTCGTCGGCGATCGACGGCCGGCTTTCGGCGAACGCTGGCCATAGAGTGTCGCTCTGCCGTGGCAGATTTAGCGCCTGAAGGAACGGACCGCGCGTCCGCATAAATTCGGGGAGTCGATCATGGAGCGACTGCTCTGTCCCACCCTCGTAACGCGAAATAATATCCTTGAGCGTCGCGGTGTTTTGGCTGGCGACGTAGTGGTCGCCGTATGAGCGTTTCAGGTCTTCAGCGTGCGCGAGTGTGTCGTGTTTCATGAGTCTGTAGCTGGCGAATCGATGGTAGTTGTCTCGGCCGGTGCGATCGTCGGCAGTCCGAGTTCGAAGTAGTCAAGAACGCTATCACGTGCGAACGATCGTGGCTGGTTGTGTTCGTCACATCCGTATTGGTAGAGGCACAGGGGACAACCATCCTCACAATCGCAAACGAAATGTTCTCGGATCAGTCCCATCGCGTGCTGGAAGTTCCGGAAGTCACCCGCGTCGCGTTCGACGAGAAGCTTGGCAATGTTCGCACCGCCTTCCTGAGCGTCAAGCAAGTCCACATGATCCTCAGCCGTCGTTTCGTTGAGCTCCCTGATATTTACTCCGCCGAGCGACTGGAGCGCGACGCGGAGGCCGTGGACGAACGTATGCGACTGCTCAGCATCGTCAAATGAGACACGGAGGCCACTCGTCTCGTAAGAATAACCAAGACGGACGTACTCGGAGTCGGCGCCGCGCCGATTCGGACTGTGTTCGGGATCCGCGGAACACTGCGCGTTATCCTCATCGTCGCGATAGACGATACCTGGACAGTTCTCCTCCCCACAGACCTCGAAGAGTGTCTGGCGCGGATCGGTCTCGCCGTTCTTGTACTTCGCGCGGTAGCTTTTGGTGTGCGTGAGCACGGTGTAGTCTCCGTACTCAAGCGACCCAACCAGTGTGCCGTCTCCATCGTGAACGCGGAAGGACTCAATCGGCTCAAATTCCAGGACGGAAGTCTCGCGTTCCGCGTAAGTGTTCTGGACTTCCTCGTCGGGTTTCTGATAGAGTTGTCGGGCCGAGTTACCACCCTTGCTCATTCGTAGGTCGTCGCGGTGGGCTTCGACGCTATCCATTGCGACGAGGCGGCGGCGCTCGAGCCGAGCATCATAGTCACAGGGACACTCGGACGCAGAAATCGGATGTGACATATGGCAGGCACTACAGACCTTCTCCTCGGCGAGGTGGTCAGCGTCGGTATCCGCGTCCACGACTTGCTCGCGAAGAGTCGAAGACTCGAAGTCGTCCGTTCGAAGGTGACTGACGACGTACGTCTCTCCATCGTCAAGATACGCTGCTGCGGGATGGAGTTCCTGAATGGCCATCCGGACGTTCCGTCCGCCGTAGCTCCCACCGACCTCTCTGCGAGTGTATTCGCCGTCCTGCTCGGTGACTAACGTCAACCCGATGTTATTCGAGACGTTCCGCATAGTGAACGCGAACTTGCTAGTACGAGCGTTCTGGAGGAAATCGGAATAGGACTGTCGTTCAAGTGTGTCGAGACGCTCCTGAAGTGCACTGATTCGTTCGGCGACCACGCTCTCGCGACGGCGAAGACGCGCAGCCTCGTCGCGTCCGGCGCGTCGCTTATCCCGCCGGAGAGTCGTACGCTCCTCGCTCAACGTCTGCTGTTCTTCGACAAGACGATCTCGGTACGTCCGGTACTGGTCGAGATAGCGCTCCTGGAAAGAAGCTACTGCCTCGTCGACGAGACCGCCGAACTCCGATTGCGCGTCGAGAACCCGACCATGACACCCTTCGATTCGACAGGTAGCGATTGCGTCCTCACGGTCGTATTTCGCGCTGCAGTCCGTGCAGTACTGGTACGCGAGCAGAGACCGCAAGTAGTTGCGGATCTGTCGCTCGTTATCGCTGACAATTGTTCCAAGCGCGGATAGCTTCGAGACATCGGTGTCAAGGCCAAGTTTGGAGACGGGAAGCGTCATCACGTGGGTGAGTTTCCCGTAGTCGGAATCGTCCGTCTCGCTATCGCGACGCTCGAAATCGTCACCGCCCGACACGGTGGCGTTCGGTCCCCAACCGTCTATCTCCCAGGGGACAACGAAGTTCGCTGCGATGTAGTCAAAGACTGCCCACGAGAGAGAGACGCGAAGGACTTCCTCGTTGTGCTCATTGAGTGGAACGGGTTTCGGGTCCGCACTGATGAGGTCTGTCGGTTCTTCGTAGTAGTAGTAGTCGATGGGATTCCGTTGACTGACGCTGTGAACAAGTGAGGAGTGCGAACTGCGGCCGGCGCGGCCGACGCGCTGGAGGTAGGCGTTCATGTTAGGCGGTACTCCGTAGAGGAGGAGCGCGTCGAGATCGCCGATGTCGACGCCAAGTTCCATCGTCGGGCCGGAAGAGAGGAAGTGAGGGTAGTTTCCCTCACGAAAGAGGTACTCGAGTTCCCGTCGCTCACGTTTGTCCGTCATTCCGAGGTAGACGTTCGCGATGAGGATTCGCGCTTGCGAGTACTCGGCGCGGTACGCGCGTTGATGGAACTGCGCGTGACTCGGATCAGCACGCTCCACGAGTGTGGTCTGGAAGGAGACCACGTCACTTGACCGGATTCCAAGTTGGTTGAGCCACGATGGCGAGAACCGGCCTGACTCAGGGTCGTAATGGATGCCGTCAGCATCACCGGCAAGCGTCAACTCGAGCACCGCCGGATTCAGCGAGAGATAGTCGTCGCTCTCCTCACCGAGGACGCCACGTTCGACGAGTGAGTCAATGACATCGTCACGTGCTCGATCATCGACGCGGTCAACAAGTGAGTCGGCGGGACAACCATTGCCGTTATCAACGATTCTACGTAAGAGGTCACGCTCGGCATCATCGAGGTCCATGAGAGCAGCCGGATCGACACGGACATCGACGAGTCCGTCCGATGTCAGAGATCCGCCGCGCTCCCGGAACCGCTGCGTGTAGCTGTGTGGAATCGCCCGCCTACGGAGTCTGTCTCGAATCGCTTCTTCCGTATCCATGAACCGGTGGGCGCGGTCGACGAGGTGTCTTTTCAGATCGAACGAGATGTCCTGGAGACCCCGTTTTGGACTGAGGTCCTCGTGGAGGGCATCGATGCACGCCATCGATTCTGTGAGCACGTCGTCAAGCGTCGGCCAAGAGTCGTCGGCGGTACGAATTACCTCTACGAGTGCTTGATCAAGAAGTGTCTCGACTTCCGGCTCGTTGAAATCGCGACCGAGTTCCTTCATATCGCGATGGGAGTCGGCGAACGACAGCATCTTCGCCGACGAGTAGTCCTCGTCGTCCGCGACTTCGCGAAGCAAGTACTGAGAAGTAGTGACGGCGATATTGTTCGGGCTGCGGACCAGCTCGTCGAAACGCTGTCCAATCCGATACCCGAGTCGCTGATGACGACATGGGACGACCGACGTATGGTCGCGAACCGAAACAATTTGTCTGTCCGTAGTGACTGTCTGATAGGACTGGAAAGCGTCGGCCTGCTGGTGGAGAGCCGGCTCGTCACACTGGCAGGACGACCCAGAGAGGACAGCGGTATCGCACTCGGTACAGTGGTCGTTCTCAAAGACCTCGAATAGACCCCTCTTGACGAACGTCTCCGCACCACACTCACACTTCGCCGGCGGCGACGGCGCGTAGTAGTCGCACGTACATCCCTCGTGCGTACATGTCCAAGGAATGAGCCGGGTGTTTGCGACCGAATGCCCACACGTGCATTGGCACGGAGTGTCTAACGCGTCGTGTTTCTGCCCACAGGACGGACAATCGACGGCCGCGTCGCTCCTTTGGAGGACGCGTTGCTCGGAGCCACAGGTGGAACACCCTGCATCCGAAGATTCCGCTCGGCCACACTGGGGGTTCGTGCACGTCCACTCGTCGGCGGCGGTGCGCGTCATTGCCGCTCCACACGTACAGTCCTCAATGACGCTACGGTCTTCGACAGCGCCACAAGACTGACACCCCAGTTCTGGTGTGAACGACACTCGAAGCAGACGCACCTCGTCGTCGCGTGCGGCCTCACACCGCCCACAGTACTGCTTATCTCGCGACGCGAAGCTCCCCTCTTCGGACGGCGTATAGGGCTCGAGCTGAGCGCACTCGGGACAATACCACGCCACGAGGGCTTCTTCAGCGCATCTACGGCAATAAGTCGCACGCGTGACGACACCGGACTCACACTCACTACACGAGTCCTGTGGGGACCGATAGACGGCCGCACACTGTGCGCAGGTGTAGAACCCGTCGAGCGGCCACGAGAAGAGGTGGCTGCGGTTCTCCAGTAAGCCAGAGTACTCTCCAAGCGTTCGGAAGTTCTCGAGGACGGTCTCCGACTGTGCGGCAGTGAGCGAGTATTCCATCTCAAGGGTTTCGAGGAACGCCTCGCGCGTCTCCGGTTCGTCGGCAAGTTGCTCGTGGAGGTGCTGTACAGTGTGTACAACCGAATCGTTCGACGTTGAGGTTAGATACTCGAAGAGCGCATCACTGAGTAGTTCGTCGAGGCTCTCATTGTCGATAGCACTCGGGTCGTCGATGGACGGCTCGAACGAGTTAAGCGGGTCCGGGTACGGTCTCTCACCACGGACCGCGCGACGCACCTGCGCGACCGTAATCGACTCCTCATAGAGGGCATCGGGTACGTTCTCGACTGGTGGTGGGTCAAGTTCGCGAGGCTTCTCATCGACGTGCGCGACGTTCGCCGCTCCACTGATGCGGCGGAACAATTCGACGTCGTTCTCGACAGTTGCACTGCTCGCAATTACCTGCGGGGCGTCAACGTTGCGTGTCTCACGCAGTGCGCGAATGCGCTTCGTGAGCGTAGCCGTATAGCTCCCGAAGAGGCCGTCGTAGGTGTGGACCTCGTCGAAGACGAAGAACTGTGGCTCATAGACGAACGCATCGTGTTCGTCGCTCGCGTTCGTGTTCACGAGTTTGAGGTTGATCGTGTCCGGGTTCGTGAGGAGGATGTCGACTCCTTCCTCAAGGATCTCGTTCTTCGTCAATCGGAGGAAGTCTAGCGGAATGTCGTCGACACACTGCTTCTTTTCGGGTTCGAGTTCGTAACGCTGGCCGGCGTTCCGGACGTGAACACTCTTCCCGCAGTTCTGGCATTTCTCGAGCGCGTCGTTGTAGCCCGGACATTCAAAATACTTGAACGTCGCATTCAGATACCCCTCCGCACGCGAGGACATATTGCTCGGCGTGTCTCCGTCGTAGATCCCGACGGTGATCCGGTCGTTCGTCGGGAGCTCCGAATTAATACGATAGAGGTACTGAATCAGGCGCTTCAACTGGTCCTGCGCGAGCGCTTTTGTCGGATACGTAAGGACCGCTTTGACATCGTCCGGGCCACTCTCATCGACTTTCCCCTGGTTCGCGTTAAGAATGTAGTCGAGAATCGGGATTAGCCACGCTTCGGTCTTCCCTCGGCCGGTCGCAGCTGTGATGACGGTGTCCTGCCCGTCGAGAATCGTCTCGACACTCCGCTCTTGGAAGTCGTAGAGGCGGCGGAACCCGATATCCTCGAACGCGAGACGGACAAGCGGATGGATTCCTGCCCGCTTGCTGAACGAAAGCCATGACTCCGTACTCCAGTTTGCGACATCGAGCGCTTGCAGAAACGGGCCACGGAAGCCGATAACTGACTCCTCACCGTTGTCGGTGGCTTCGAAGCGATGCGCGACGTTCCGCGCCGCTCGTCCACCGGCGCCGATGAAGTGATTCCGATAGGCGTCCATCGCCGTCTCTGCGCGTCTTGCAGGGTTCTCCATTGAAATTTATAGACTCACCTTGACCGTCGATCGGAGTTCGGGAACGTCTAGCATCTCGTTGACGCTCATATCCGAGAGGTCGTCAAGGTCGACTTCTCCCTCCTCACTGAGATCCTTCAAATCCTCGATTGTCTGATCGCTGAGGCTGTGGCGTCTCTGGAAGCCCTCCCAGTCCGTATCAAGGTTCTCGAAGGCCTTCTCAAGTCCCTGCCATTGTGATTTCAGCTGGGAAACCGAGTCGTTCGGGCTGAAGATAGATCGGAGGAACGATCGATACCGACTGATTGTATCCATAGCGTCCGGTTTCTCGCCGACAATCTTCTGAATGCTCTCGGCGGTGTTGGCGTCATCGAGTTTTCGGCGCTGGATCTCTTTTAGTTGCTCGTCGATGAAGTGTCGCGCGTCGTTTAGGTCCTCTCGCGTTTCTCTGACTTCATCGATATGACTCGACAACGACTGGTTACTGTCGTCAATCATGTCGAGAACGTCATCCTGCGAGACCTGTGTAATCGAGCGGGCATTGTCACGGGCACTCGTCGCTTTCGACGGAAGGGGGCGTCCAAATACCTCTGTGAGGATTCCGGCCTGACGTTCGAAATCGTCGAGGACATTTTGGAATTTTTGAAGCGCCCGAATCAGTTCCTTCAGATCTTCTTTGGCTTGGGCGACGCGCTCTTCGGTGTTCGTTCGCGTGTCGTACTCCTCCGCCTTCTGTTCAAGGCTATCGATGTCTGACTCGAGTGCCGTGGTCTGTGTGGCCATAGTTAGTTTCCTCCAAGGGTGGTCTCGATCTTATGCCGCCGCTGCTCGTACGTCTCGAACTCCGAGAGTTCTCTAACGCGGTCGCGGAAACCGACATCCTCGGGGAGCTTTACCCCCTCGGCTTCCTTGATCATACCCGCAATCGCCTCGTAGATTTCCCACGCCACTTCCGCTGATCGGCTCTCTTCATAATCGTGGAGCGTCGCGATAAGTTCGTAGCCGCTCTTATCCGAAATATCCTCGAACGTACGCATTCGCTGGCGGAACCGTTCTAGATCGATCTCTACGTCACCCGATACGGCTTCGCGGGCTTCTCTCCACGACTCGTACTTGCTCGCGCCCAGTTTATTGAGAGCGTCGTGGAGCTCTTTGAGTGCGTCGTGGAGGTCCTCCTGGTTGTGGTTCGGGTTGTAATAGGTCGTAACCGTCTCAATGGTTTCAGTGACGTGCGCTGCATTCCGTTCTGCCGAAACGTCGTCGAGTGTCGTCGTGTAGTTCTTCACGCGCTCGAAGAGGTCGTCTACACCGTAGCCAGTTGACCGAGTGGTGCTAATCTGGTAGGCGTCGGGGAGGTCCGCTGTGTCAATCTGCATGGCCTGTAGCAGGTAGCGGTCCAGGTTCTCCGAGACGGCCTCGACCGCTCGTGAGAGACGCTCATTGTCGACAACGTTCGACTTGATGAGGAACAGACCCTGTGCAAGGTTGTAGGGGGCGTTTCGAGACCTGAGCAGCTTTTCAGTATCGTCTCGGAAATCCGACGGCTGTTTGTCTCCGAGGCCCGGGACGAATTGGTTCTCGTCGCCCTTCTGTGGCGGTTTCTCAAACATCATATTGGCTTCGACTTCGCGGCGGCCGGTCGTCGCGTTGAGGATGAGGAACTGTGCGAGTACGGTAAACTCCTCAAGCGTCATCGGGTCAATACATTCTTCCAGATCGGCCCGCATCTTCGACCGAAAGCCGGCGACCTGCTCGTCGGCCCATGCACGGAGGAGATCGTAATTAAGATCGTACTTGTCCTCCTGCGGGAACTCACCCGACTCGCTGATGCCGTACCAGAGTAGCGGTTCGTAGATATCGTCATAATCGACACCGAAGTCAAGATCGAAACTCAACCCCTGACGCTCGTCTGTGCCGACGATCGTGACTGGAATGTCAGTTCCACGGGTGTAATAGACGCCGTGAACACCGTCATTGCGCGCATTGAGATTGCCGAGGAGCGTCGGGTCGTGCCACTCTTTTAGAACGCCAGCGGCACCCTCTCGGAGGACTGTCGAACTGTCATATTTTTCACCAACTGTGACCCAGTTGCGGTACTGCAGGAGGTACTCCTTGACCGTTGCCGAGTCGAGATCGGTCTCAACGGGTACATGAATGTCTGAACTCTCGATATCGATTGTCGTCTCATCGCGTGCGTCGCCATAGACAGCCTTTACGGTGGCCGAATCGGCATCCGGCGCGTTGAAATGGATCTTACCGTCACTGCGTGTCTCGCCGAGTTCGCCACCATCAACTGAGATACGTACGCCGCTTCGTGGTTCGCCGTTCACGCGTGCCGTGACCGTGACTTCGTCGCTCACAGTCGGCGTCTTCGGGTTGATTGTGACGGAAACGGACGTGTCGTCAGTTGGTTCGACGACGGTAACGGTCGTCTTGTCGGTCTCGCTATCTTTCTCAGCTTGGTACGTGACGTCTCCCTTCTCGTCCGGAAGCCGAACAGAAGCGAGGCCGTCAGAGTCAGTTGTCGCGACCTCATTGCCATTGAAATTAATCGTGACACCTTTCTCGCCACGACTGTCAAGCGTTGCCTGTAGCATGATGTATTCGCCGGGGTGAAGCGTGCCCTCGCTGACCCCGAGGTTGAGTGTCGGAGCCGGGACATCCCCTTCGAAATACGCCCAGTCGTCGTCGATGTCGACATCGGTTAGCGGAACGTCGAATGTCTCAGGGATCTGGCGGTGAGTACGGAGCCGACGATCGGTCGTCGCACTCCCATACCACTTGCCGATTCGCTGGAGACTCTCCGAGTACGAGAGATCGACTGGTGACGGGAACGGTTCCACATACGGGTTATCCTCAATCGCTTCGAACGGCGGAACGGTCGAACTGAGGCACTCTCGAATGACCCGCATCAAGAGTAGGCGGGGAGTGCGACGCTTGTTCCCATCCTGAATGAGATGGTTGTACGACTCCTCGATGAACGTCTCGTTGAACGGATACAGATGGTCGAACGACTCGAGGACACCATCGGGGAGCGCCTCCTGAGTATCCGACTCTTCGATGATTGTCGACATATATTTCCGGGCCAGTTTGACGGTGAGGTCGTCATCGAGGAAGTACGCCCGTCCATCTTCGTCCGTCGTGCTAAGATACCCCTCTGCACGATCCTCCATGTACGTGCTGATGCCCTGGCTCGTACCGAGAGCGCGCGAGAGGTCGTCTTTCTCCCACCCGGACGTCCATCCGAGCACGACATCGTAGTGACCGCTGTCGAGTTGGAATATGTGATCGAGTAGTTGCTCCTTGAGGACGGTGAACGTCGTAAGATCCTCGCAGATGAGGACCGGCCGGAGGTCTCGATCTTTGTACTCTTCGGAGAGTTCCTCAAGTTTGCCCTGGAAATCTTCGACGCCGAGGTGATAGGAGAGAGTGCCGTGAACCTGACCCTGCAGAGCGGGAAAGAGCGTATCTGCGCCCTTCGTCGAGCCGAAAGCTGCCATCGAGAGATCTCTGTAATCCTTCTTTGTGATGAGGTCAGACATGCGCTTTTTGCCCTCGCTTGTCGCGGACTCCTGATACTCGGCAATATTTTTCTCGAGGATCGTCCGAAGATCGGTCGCTGTCGGGCGGTCAGCGGTGAGGGCCTCTATCTCATCTTCGTTAAACTGCGCCATTTGCGACCCGAAGGCCTCGAGGGAGGTGATAATCGCGTCAGCGACCTTCACAGGGTCGAGGTTCGAGACGTCACCCACTGTGATGTCGGTGTCAATCGGTCCGGAGATGATGTCGAGGATATCGCCGATTCCCGTCTTACTCCGGGAGACGTGGAGGGCGATATGCGTATCGTCCCCCTCATCGGGGTCGGCGCCGATCTGGTATTCGAGCCACTGACAAAGCTGGCTTTTGCCGCTTCCAGTCTCACCACGAAGGATGAAGATACGGTTGTCATCATCGATCTCAGATTTGAGGATTGCATCACGGAAATCTTCCTGGGTAACATATTCATCGTTTCCGTCATATGGAGTAAGCCACTCGTAGTCGATTTTATCGATATCGATGTGTGTTTTCAGGAACTGTTCGCGGGATTTCTGATGGGCTTCTGGCGTCAGGTAGTCACGGACGACGCTTTCGTCCCAGATTCTGGGCATCGAACTCATTGGGTGATCACCTGGTCGAAATGCGTAAGCGGGTACTGATAAGCGGGCGACTCGGGCATCGGTGCAAGTTCGTAGACGCTAACCGAGCGGGGGCGCTGTGTGTGCACGGATTCAGGGAAGGTGACTTCGCTCTTCGCGTCGGACATCCCACGGAGTTCGAGAACGTCATCGGATTCCATATTTTGGAGGACATCCGAAATCGCAGGATGGACGCGGGGTGAGCCAGTCGTTGTCTCGAAGACGTTGAAGAAGTTCTCCTCAATCCATGTGAGGGCGCTATACAGGTCTGTTGTGTCCTCTCGTTGTTCGTAGAGTTCAAGAAGATCGTAAAGGAGGCGACGGCACGGACTCAGGACCACACCGCGCGTTTCCGTTTCGGAGACCAACCCGAGTTGCGTGCTAAGCGACCGCCACATGCGGAGTTTGGTCTTGTTCCACGCAAAGTCGTACTGGTCAAGGACATCCTTTATTTGCGGGAGGAGTACGTCAAGCGTGACCGACCGAGCATCGGTTTCGAGCGCGACATTCTGAATCCGCGTCAAATGTTCCTTTGGGTACCGTTGCTGGCGGAGATGATAGAGGAGTCGTGCTTCGAACGTAACATTTGGGAAAATATCGCGGTTCAATGGGCTTACGACGCGGTCGTCGCGGCCGCGTTCGATGATATCAACAGAGTGTAGAAAATTGATGCAATCACGGATGTTGTCCTCCTTCTTGTGTACAAAGTCCGTGATAATGTTCTGAACTGTCCGATCGCTTACGAGCGACTCGTAGACAGCCTTCAGTTCGGCCGGACGGACCGTATTGTGATTAATCAACACTCGATCTGGCTTGTCCACCGCGTATCTATATTCAGGCATGATTAGCGAAGGTCAGGGTTGGTCTGTTGGTACTTCTGAAGTTGTTCTCTCTCGAACTCGCAAACTCGGAGTGCGTCGAGCATCTGATTTGCAACATCCCGGGTTTCGCCACGTTCGGTCCATGATCGGAGTGCGTCACTGATACGCTCAGAGTACTCGTCAAGGACGTTCTCGAGATCGCGCTCGAGAAAGTAGTAAAGCGGTTCCCAGACCGGACTCTCAGTAGGTGCACACGTGTAGTCGTAGATGTTCTCGAGAGTGTCCGCAGGTGCATCGCACTGTTTGTGATACTCGGAGGCCCGATGATAGTGGAGGTTGCGTGTCTGAGACGCCGGGAGCGCGGAGTCGACGTAGTCGTCAAGATAGTGGGTAGAGAGCATCTTGTAGTCCTTCACCGCGACATCGTAGTCGTCAACAATTGACCGGCCCGGTTTCTGAATATACGTCGGGAGACGAGGCGAGGTTGTATCCGTGACGAGGATGTACCGCTCGCGCTCTTCGGTGGCGCGTCGAAGTAATGCACGGACAAGTTCTTCCTCGCCGTATTCCTCAATCCCCTCCTGAGTGGTGATATGGATGATAGGGAACTCAACCTCGTCGACGGTGTCTACCAAATCTTTCGAAGAGTAGCAGGTATAATCGATGAGTTTGAAGTCGTTGTCGTAGACATCCGCGTGTATGACGGTGTCGATGCCAAGTTCGTCGAAGAGAGGTATACTCCGGAGTTGTGCGCGTGCATGTTTGTCGCGCTTCTGGAGCTGAGGATCCCGCATCACAACAGTCGGTGTCGTCGTCTTCAGGATATCCTCAATAGAAGACGGCATAGACATCATCCCCATGAGAAATGGCACACAATAAATTTGTGCTTGATATCACCGTGCAAGCCGCAACAAGTCAGTTTAGTTATCACGGATTCCCTCGTCGTTGCATGGTTGTTCGTGAAAGACGATAGCATAAACTCCATGTTATATCTACCGCTACGATTATAATTATTGCAAACAGTAAGAGAAGACAACAGCAGATATTGTATATTTCGGTTGTTTTCTACCCGTAGATAATGGAGGCCACAGAGACCTCGGATTATAGAGGTATGCGCGTCGCGAGAAAAAGCAAACCGGAGTGAAATCGTTTCACATATGCGCAATAATATTAAATGCGAGCAGAAGATTGCATAGAGCAATGCGGTCATACGTCGCACCCATAGGATATGATAGCACTCGTGTAACACGTCCCATTCTAAGTCAAGGCATCGGGGCTGATACTCATATCGACCTCCTCATTCCGACCACGACCACCGATAATAGCCGCGGCGCTCAAGCTATAAACGATGTTCGACAGATGGTCAAACAGATCGAACCAAATGTCGACATCGAGACGACCGAGATACCGCACGACGATTTCGAGACAGCTATCCAGACTTGCAGGTCGCTCATCGATGCTGCCGACGGAGAGGTTATTGTCATCTTCGGGGGTGGGGCCCGGGATATCTTCTTTCCCCTCACCGTCGCGGCCCTCTCACGGACGCACCATATCGATGCGAGCTACCAATTCAGCGATATCGACGGCGAGGTCAGGGAGCGCACCCTCCCCGACCTTACGGCAAACGCACCGGCACAGACGGAATCGACACTCGAAACCATTGTCACACTGGATGCGCCCGTTTCGCTCACTGAAATCACCGACGCTATGGACGTCTCAAAGAGCACCATTACCCGACACGTGAAGCTCCTTGAGCGGCAAGGACTTGTCAGATCCGAAACGCACGGTAAAACGAAGGTCGTCGAGTTGACCACGACCGGACGAATTCTGACTTCTTAATCTCGTGCTTGGCAGATTTCAGAATACAACGACCTCTCCGTAACGGTGCTGAACGCCCCCATATCTCAGTAAAGGAGATTTCAATAATTGCGATTCTAAGAGTGCCCTACTCTAAGATTCCTTGAACCAGTTCTGGTGTCACTGTCTGCTGACCTTGAGCAAGACTACGATCAAGGGCTTTTCCGCAGATTGAGAGTACCTGACGAATATTTCCTTGTGACCGTTGGTGTATTAGTTCGAGCGTCTCAGGCTCGAATGGATCAATTTTTTCAGATTCATTGGGGCGTGCAGTCTGGAGATAGCTGCTAATTAGATCTTCTAGGTGGTCGTCGGTCAGAGGCCGTAATGCCACTTCATTGCCAATGCGTTCCGAAAAGGCGTGGTACTCGCTCATCACGTCTTGCCAAACCTCTGGAGCACACGCGAAGAGTATCGACATCCCAGAGCCGTTCTGGTCGATAAGATGACGAATACTGTTCAGCGTAGCCTGCTTGTCCTTATTACCCAATCTGGATATAGCCTCAAACTCATCGATGAAGACAAAAACACCTGTATAACCCAGTTCTAGAAGTAGATTCTTGAACGAAGTAAACGCTCGGACACCCATTGTATCATCGTCTAAGGCACTATGTATCTCCATCTCTTTCCGCTGTTCGTATCGGATACCTTCTGCAGTCAGCCACTGCCAAGCATACAGGTTTGTGTCCTCATAGACCATATGGACGATAGCACGAGCGAAGTCAGCAAACTTCGTGATGTCACTGAGCTGTTGGATAGCGGTCGGAACTATCTCTGAAAGAAGTACTTCTCCATCATTGATGAGCGATGCCACTGCATCTGCACTGGTAGGGTTCTTGTCTGTCACATCTCGTGCGACCGATGCCAAGAATTCGTAGGCAATCTCCTGTACCCCGTCAAACCCAATGTCGTATATGAATTCGTGATAAATATCGAGGAACCCCTCACCGGGTTGAGCCACATACCCGACGAGGACATCGTCACGATCTCGTACCAGAGACCGTGCGTATTTTAGAGTGTGTGACTTGCCGTTTCCGTACTTTCCGGTAATAACGAGATGCTTTGATTTCCCAGTACCTAGTAATGTCGACACTGTGTCGCTGACCGCCTCTGCCACATGGTCCTGTCCACAGTACACCCCAGGGTCTTCCTCCGGAACCGGGCTGTAGGGGAAGGGGTTTTCTTTGAGGCTGTACATCGAATAGTCGCGTTCGTCGTCGGTAATATTGAATGCGCTGTCGCTCATGCGTTGGTCTCCTGTGTGTAGATAAGGTCGTCATCGTGAACCGCGAGATAGTAGTACTGTTTGCCGTACTGTTCAACACCGCTCATGACACGGTCCGTAGATTGGTCCGTTGAGACTAATCCTTGCGAGTTCGCCAAGGTGATTTGCTTGATACCCAGGCGAGCGTCTTTTGCACCTGTGTCCATCGGCGCACCTGACAACTCGAGTTTGCCGACGTTCTGATTCACAAGCGAGAGCAACGCTTCATCGAACGCAGACCGTGTACAGCCGAACCGTTCACAAGCATGCTCACGCACCTCTGGGACCGATATGTAGCGCTGACTGAGGTTGACCCCCGCTGTTTCTTCCAAGTCATCGAACACCGAGAGCAGAACATATGGGAAATTCAGTGGCACCTCTGTCTCAGTCGCTCTATAGTACGATCCCGTGAAGGCGTTACGCTGGATTGCCCCTAACCGTTCCCCCCAATCGCCAATTACGTCGATACTCGTTTTATTGAAGGCGTACGGAGAAAGCTCATGATCAGTTTCGAGTTTCTCCAAGATGGCTGTAGGTTCAGCAGGCTCCAATTCTTCGACAGTTTTTAGAAACGCGCCATAGTGAGGACTGCGCGACTCGAGAATATCGCTTACCTTCCCCCAACTTTCGTCCCGAACAGCGTCGAGGAAATGCTCTCCGACCGTTGTCGTCTGATATTCGGAGCCCTTGTCTCGAGTGGTCTCTTCTTCAGACAACAAATCGAGCCGGACTGCTTCAAGAATCGTCTCTCGAGCTCGTCGATGACCAATATCTAAGGCCGTTTCCAACTCTTCCGTTGTCTGTACCCGGGCGCCGCAGGCGTTGGTCAACTCAACGAGGCGGGCAAGTGTCACGGGTCGGACCGTCGGTCGTTCATTACTCATGAAAGCCTCCTCACCTGTTGCTTCGCCATTTTATATGCTCGCTGGGTAACCTCGTTCCCTTGGAAGCGGAGGTCAAGATACGCCTCTAAGTCCTCACCAGCAGCGTGCATATATCTGAACCGGCGCAATTCGAGAGCTAACGCCCACAAATTGTGCTGGACAAGCAAATCCCTGTCATCACGAATCCTGTCGTAGCTTCGCGTGCTGCAAACCGGGCACGCACAGGGAAGGTGGGTTAATCCCTCTACGTTTTTCAACGGTTCTCCACCGAATCCTGGTATGAGATAGTTTCGGTTCCCAGCGCTGCGGATGAACGCTGAGGAGTCGAAACTGTCAACTCCCAAATATAGAAGCAGTGGCTGGTACGTTACTCCACCTAACCCGTAGACGTGCAGGTGTTTGTTGGTGGCACGTCGGGCCGCAAGAATTATTTTTGTTACTTTTTTGTAATTTGTTCGGATCGGAACAAGACTCCCTACAGCGTAACCATCGAATTCTCCCTCTTTTTCAAGATGTCTGACTGAGTTTTGGACTGTCTTAGGGTCATACCCGTGTACGCTCGCTAATAGTGTCTCGTCACCATCATGCGTGTCACTCGCTTCTAATGCGAGGTCGATACTCCGATTGATTCGCCGCTGATTCTTCGCCTGGCGATTTTCTCTGGACAAAGGGGTATCAACAGTGCCGAAGATATCAGCACCCAATTCACGTTGCGTTTCGAGGGTTTTCGCTGGTGTAGTGTCGACTTCCTCCTTGTGAAAGTCGAATCCACCGCTATCAGCGAAAATGACGGTGTCATCTGCCACATCCATCTCTGCACGGAGAGTCGCACCGCCCTGTAATCGGTCCCACTGTGCCTTTCGGTTCCGTATCGCTCGGGCGTTGACCATCGCGGTCGACAAATCCGGGATACTGTCTGTGTATTCTGGTGTATTATCACTCGACCGTTTCCCGATATTACTCACCGGGAAAAGCACAGGGGTCTGCAATTCCCCGTGGGGAGTGTCGAGTGTTCGTTGTCTGTACAACATATCCGACGCGCTGTGCTAAGCTCGGCTGTATGATAAAGCTTTGCTCCAGCAAAGCTATACACGACAAATCAAAGTGGCTTTGTCGATTCCACTGAAAGGAAGTGCAGATGGTCTCAGACGATGTGCGTGAACTCATCGGTCGAAAACGCACAATAGAGATTCTCGAACTCTTGGTTGCGTCTGGCAGATTGAATTATACCGAAATCGAAAACGAAATCGCTTCTTCAAGCGATACTATCACTGACGCACTAGACCTACTGTGTGAGCATGAACTAGTGGAACGTGTTGAAGAGGGGCCAAAGAATGTTAAATACAACGCGACGGAGACTGGCCAAGATCTTCACAAAGCAATTGAGTCAATCGAAGATATGCTAAGAGAATAATGTCTTCTCTCAAAACTTCTCGATAGCGGCCTGAGTGGAGTCTTCCTCAAGATATCGGCATAGGATGCTGATTGAATCTGGGTCCAGTTCCGTCACGTCACGGAGGTTCTGCGCGAAATTCTCCATATAGACACCTTTGAGACCGATTACAATCGTCTCATGACGTTTCGCATCCTCAGTCCTCGCTGAGACAGAGACAATATTCTCGTACTGCTCGTTGAGCAGGTCCCGGTTGAAAACGACTCCAATCCGGTCCGGCCGAATCCGCTGGACCGTCTGGTCGATATCGATGCTGGAGTAGTAATCCGAACCGAGCGTGAAGAACACCACATCGTATTCGGACTGATCCAGGACCCGGTGCAGGTCATCTCGGATACCAAGTCGGTTAGAACGCTCGCGGATTTCGGAGACACTCATCCCACTGAAGGTGACCTCGTATGGAGGCAACCGTTCCTCTTCCTCAACGAAACCAAACCCGGCGCTAATGAAGTACCGTCGGACACGGTGGCCGTCAGAGCGGAGCTGGCGAACGGCGTTGGATATCGCTTCTTGCTGTCGGCCAGTGTACAGCTCGTTGGCATTGACCCCGATGGCACTGTCTCGATTGAGGAGTTCTTCTTTGGAGGCAGTGTCAATTTCTTCCATGTCGAATATCCGCTCACCGTCGGGAACGTACTTCGAGCCAGAGCACTGGTCGATGATGAGGATATCTAAGCCGTCATCAACATCCAGGACTGGTTTGTGTGGGGCGAAATCAGCCCCAACTGCATAATTACGGCCAAGATCGCTCAGGAGTGCCTCTCGTAGCTCTTGTGGGTCATCGAAGTCTTGAATGTCACAGTCCACATCCACTGTCGAACCACCAAGCGTCTGGTCGGTGTCTTCCCCAGGATTGAACAGGTAGAGTTCTTCATACCGTCCAAGATACTCTTCGAGTGTTTCAGCCGTCTTGGTGGGTGCAAAAGAGACTGTGTGTGGCGTTTCAGCCCACCATTCGTGCACACCGTTTGCGTCAAAGGCACCGATCTCCGCAACAGGGAGATCATGGACCTCACTCCAGAATTGCGCTTTCTCGTTCGCAAAGTACTCCTCAGTGGTCCCGTAGTTGCTGAACGAAGCTGATCCCTTGGTCAAAATAAGCGTCTTAGGGAGGGCCTCAGAGAACTCCTCGTAGAACTTAGCCGTGTTGTGGAATCCGCGACGCCGATTGCGGTCGTTACCGCGGAAGATGGAGACCTCGATACCGTGCTCGGTACAGATAGGACAGTCACAGTCTTCCCATGGCCTATTTGAGAGGAGTTCTCGATATGCTTCGAGGAGATCTTCGTTCCCGATCCAGATAGCGTAGTCCTGGAGTATGAACCAGAGTCGCTCGAAGGCATCCATACCCTCCGCCTTGGCTTCCTCGCGTTCGAGGATTTCGACCATTCTCGGGAAGCGGTTCAATTCAGTGCGTGCTGCAGCGAGCAATTCGATATACTCAGCGAACGGTTCAGGGTTCTCCTTGCTGTCACCCCGGAGGAGTTTGACAAGTTGGTTCCGAAGGTCATCGCTGAAATAGGCCTGCAGTTTGCTGGCGTATTCGAAATCCTCTCTCAGTGCCCCTGCCACGTCACGGAGGCGACTGGCGTTGAATCGCTCATCATGACGGTTGTTCCGCATATATGTGATCGTTTCCGTGAGCGTCTTGCTGGCTTCAGTCTCCCACTCCCGAAGTGCCTCGGCAATAGAACGATCCTCTGCGAATGCACGGAGGGCTATCAGTGTCTCGCGGCCTCGCAACGCGGTCTCTATTGCATCGGAGATGTCCGCCCCATGAGCAGGATACTGGACACGGATGGCATCGTATCGCTCGTCCCCGTCGACACGGTAGTTCTGTCCACCCGTCCATGCGGAGCGAAGCATACTCGCGCTATCGAAACTCGACATACCGGAACGGCCGATGGTTTCGAACGCGTCGGATTTGGCGAAGCCGAAAACGTGGGTGTCGATACGGGTCTGGTGAGTTCGCTCGTAGTCTTTGACCGTCTTTCCAACTGACTTCACGATTTTCCGGACTTCATGGACAGGACTCCCGGCGACGCCACCAATACCGAGGTAATCGTAACCCAATTCCAGAACGTCTTCGGCAGCTGCAGCGTAGGAGTCGACGGTCCACCCCTGGATTGCGACCATCAACCGGAACGGGTAGTCGCCCGCCTGGTACAGATCCTGCATCTCCGCCGCATTGTCCAGAGTGAGGTCGTAGCGGAACTGCTTGTCGTCCTGGCGATACACCGCCCGTGGATCGTCCGCAAGCCTCTCTAAGACGGCGTCAACATCGCCTTCGAAGTCGGTAGCAGTGAACTGTCGGGGTTTTCCCTGTGTCCGAATCGAGGGTTCGTACTCCTCGACGTACTCTGGCCACTCATCGGGCCATTCGTCGATCATTAAGTCGACTGCATCGGTGAGCGCCGACGGGAGATCCGATTTCCGGATGTTGTCATCGAGAGCGCGCTCGTCTAGATAGAGGCGGCCTTTCTCCCTGCCCGAGCCCAGTACGAGGTGGTCAATAGTGACACCGACCGAGACATCCAGTGTCTCGTAGAACTCGAGCATATCCTGGTTGCCGTACGGCGGGAAGGGGAGCGATTTGTAGCCCCATGCGCCACAGTCACTGATTGTTGGGAGCCACTCCGGAATGTCAAGAATCGGATCGTCATAGACGCCGTGTTTACATATCCGGTCGGCTTTCTTCGTCGTCGATTCGACCTGCTCTCGGGAGATGAGCACGCCATCGATTGGCGTCGAGTCTTTCTCGAAGATATCCCAAATGTAGTTCAGTTCGCGTTCTTGCCGGTGTGGGTCCGACCGCTCATCATGCTCAAAATCATAGTCCGCATCCACGGCGTCATTCCACTCTGGCACGTAGAACCGCACGATTAGATAGTCACCTGTATCGGTGTATCACAGTCCGACTTATAGAAGTCTCTATTGCAACACGGAAAATTGGCTTTGTTGAAACTCGCCATTGGTGACAGGTTTCGACAACTCTGCTGAATACAGAGCGCGAGTCTTGTAGGCACTCAAGGGGCTTCAATTAGCTATCTCCAAGTTTGGGCAATTTCCTGCATATGCTGACTTTTCCGCTCTACCCAATCTAAGCCATTTTGAGATGGTAAAGCTCGTTCAGTAGCCCTCAAATTGAATCTGTTGTAACTCCGAGACAGCTGATTTGAGTGGGTCAGTGCTTTTCAACTGTGATTTCTCAGATTTGGCGACCATGGAGTAGAGTCGTCTGGGGTCAATCTCAGCAAAGAGTCGGTCATATGCACCAAGTATCTCATTTGGCCTCGCGCTGGTGTCCAATCGGTCTTCAACTGAACCCCGTACAACTGCTACAATGTCATCCCCGTACTGCTCTAATTCCTCGTCAAGAAAGATTGGTCTCTGCTCAGAAGGGTTTAGAAATTCCGTCAGGTTGGATATCACTTGTTTCATTATATACCGTGGGGTGTCAATACCGTCGTATTCCTTGAAAATCTGCTCGTATTCCTCATCGAGTTCAGTGAGGATACGATGCTGTTCTTCTAACTTGTCAAGTGCGGTTCTTACGTTTTCCAAATTAACGCGAGGTTTTATATCTATTTTGTCAATATTGCTATTTGAGAGAATCAATTCGGGGAGTATGCGCGCTCGATCAACTGTCTCTAAGAGTTCTGAATCAGAAGCATCAGACGCTAACTCTTCTTTGAATTCTGTTCGTAGCTCATGATACGCGTCATGTTGAGCCGCACGGATCGAGTCGATAATCCGGCGACGAGAAGCGCTGTCAATCTTAAGTTTTCCACCTTCTCGTATTTCTGCCTCCAACAACTGCATGGCACTGTCTCTGAAATCGATAACCGACTGAATAATCTCTTCCTTGGTCATATAGTTTGCTTCGTTCACGTCGGTAAGAACGTTTGCCAGATCAAGTGAAGCGCTATATGCGATGGCACCCTCCGGAAGCACATGGTGAAGTTCTACTGTTTTAATAAAGGAGATCTTCCAGCGGTGAATAATTCCGTTATAATGGCCGAATCAGACGGTTTTGATTCTTAATATGTGATACTGCATACACCCTCTATATTCAGCACGGTTCTACTGTCCGTTTCTGAGGGTTTCAACATAGCCCGATAATTGTAACTCGAACAACCACGATCCACTTCCACTCAGAGGGGTACCTATAAGTGCCACTGTGGTATTCTCTGGATATGGCCAATAGATTATCTGAAGACAAATCAACGGACAGCCCTCTTGTTGATGCAGGTGAAAGAGAGCTACGGGTCGGTGAGGACCGTCCGATCCGGATCAGTTCTGGCCATCGGATTCTTCACCATGATGGCAAATGTAGCAGACCTCACGGCCACAACTACGAAATCACGGTTTCGGTGACCGGCGAACTGACTTCCGAGGGATGGGTCGTGGATAAAGGAGATATTACCTCGGTAATATCCGGTTGGGACCACCGGTTCCTCGTGGAACAAGGGGATCCATTGATTGAGGCGTTCGAACAGAGCGGCGACGAAGATGCACTGGTTGTCCTCAACCATCCTCCCACAGCAGAGGTAATGGCGGTCCTCTTAGAAGAGAAACTGAGCGACACACTCCCTGATACCGTCTCAGATGTCGCCGTATCTGTGCGAGAGACTGGCGAGCTCTGTGCGACCCCGTAATCATGCCGGTCAACGCTGACGCCGACGATGTTGCAGCAGAGAACGAGGGCGATCTCCCAATAAACGAGCTATTCTACTCGCTACAGGGAGAAGGCGTCTTAGCCGGCGTGCCAACGGTCTTTGTCCGTACAAGCGGGTGCAATCTTCGGTGCTGGTTCTGTGATTCTTATCACACCTCGTGGGAGCCCACCCACGCGTGGATGGATGTCGACGAGATTCTCACAGAGGTTGAGTCGTACGAACAGTGTGAGCACGTCGTTGTCACCGGCGGCGAGCCGATGATGCATACTGAGGTTGTTGAGCTACTGAACCAACTCTCAGCAGACGGCTACCATACAACGGTGGAAACGAACGGGACGATTCACAGAGACGCCGCGATCGACCTGGCTAGCATCAGCCCGAAACTGGCGAGTAGTACACCGACACCAGAGAAAGACCCAAAAGGCGAGGGTGAGTGGGAAGACAAGCACGAAGAGCGACGCGTGGACATAGCCGCCCTCACGTCCCTCATCAAGCAGTATGAATTTCAACTGAAATTTGTCGTGACCGGCGAGCAGGATATGCCGGAGATCGAATCATTACTCCAGCGGTTGCGGCAGTCGACAACACAGCAAATCAGGAACGACGACGTGCTGTTGATGCCGGAAGGTGCAACCAGAGAGCGGTTAGAGGAGACGCGTGCGGCCACGGCCGAACTGGCGATGGAGTACGGCTATCGATACACGCCGCGCCTGCATATTGACCTGTGGAACGATGCGCCGGGAACCTAACGATGACTGACGATGTCCAAACTGAGCCCGTGGAAAGCGTAGAGAGTGTTAACGACAGAGAGACTGCAATCGACTGGTCGAAAGCTCAGGAAGGCGTTCGACTCCTGTTAGAAGCGGTCGGGGAGGATCCCGAAAGCGCAGAACTCCAGGAGACGTGGCAACGTCGTGTTCCGGGCGCATTTGAAACGCTCACTGAGGGTTCACGCTTGGAGGAGAAACCAGAACTTCGGACATTCGAAGCGAGCGGTAACAACTTCGTTGTCAAGACAGGAATACCGGTCTACAGTCTCTGTGAGCGTCACCTCCTTCCCTACTTCGGGACGGCTACCGTTGCGTACCGGCCGGATGGTGACGTTGTCGGGCTTTCAAAATTATCCCGATATGTTCGCTGGCAGTCTCGTCAGCTCACGATGCAGGAGCAGTTGACACAAAACATTGCGCATGGCCTCAGCGACGAAGTCGGTGCAGAGGCTGTTCTCGTGGAGATCTCAGCCACACATCTCTGTGAAGCGATGCGCGGTGTCGAAACGCAGACTGAAACCGTAACGAGAGCGGTGGCTGGGGAACCGACTGAAGAGGAACGGCAGCGTTTCAATGAGGCGAGCAACTGAGATGTCACAAGAATCACGAGCGGTCGTACTTGCATCGGGTGGAATGGACAGCGCCACTGCTGCGGCAGTAGCGAAGGAAGCTGGCAAGGATTTGTATATGCTGCACACGTCCTATGGTCAGCGGACAGAAGCGAAGGAGTTGGAGTGCGCAAAAGCGCAAGCCGACTATTTCGATGCGGTGGACTTTCTGCACCTCACCACGGACCATCTCTCGAAAATTGGCGATTCGAGTCTGACTGACGATGATGTCGAGGTTGAAGACGCCGATTTGGAAAGCGAGGAGGTGCCAAGTTCGTATGTCCCGTTCCGGAATTCGAATCTGCTCTCCATGGCAGTCTCCTATGCTGAAGCGAATGAGTGTGGTTCAGTATATATCGGAGCACACTCAGAGGATTTTTCAGGGTATCCCGACTGTCGACCACAATTCTTCGAGGCGTTCCAGCAAGTGGTCGACGTGGGAACGAAAGACGAGACAGACATCTCTATTGAGGCACCGTTTACTGACTGGTCGAAAACCGATATCGCTGAGCGAGGCATAGAACTTGAAGTCCCATATGAACACTCATGGAGTTGCTACCGAGATGGAGCACCAGCTTGTGGCACCTGTGATGCGTGTGCGTTCCGTCTACAGGCCTTTCAGCGACTGGGTGAGACGGATCCAATCGACTATTCGGAGCGGCCCGATTACGTCACTGAGGCATAGATACGCTCTAGTTCCAAGACGCTATTAGCGGAAATATATTTTATATGAGCCAAAAGAGTGAGGCTCAAAGATGAAACAGACATTCATACTGAGAGATAGCGGTGGTAATGAGCGAGAAATCACTGAAAAGCAACATCCTGAGTGGGAACAGCTTGGAGACCCATGCTCTGAGTGTGGGACAACGGAATATCAGCATTTCACAGCAGAAGGAGGCCGGTACGGAATGCAACAAGATGCAGTGGTTCGCCGTAGTGATTACTGGGATGCTGAACGCTCACTGATGACCCAGTGTCTTTCATGCAAACTGGTGCTTTACCGACACCCAGCATTCAATCTCCTGTATGATGCCACAGAAGAGTAGTATATATCGGAGTGATACTATTCAATAAATGAACTTAATGGGTCTATTCAAGCAGCCATTTCAGTATTCTCACCAGACAGCGTAGCTAATCATCGCCAACATCTCGAAAGGCTCTGTCTTATCTTGTCGTTTGACAGATGAGATGGCCAGCGGAAAACTCAAATTCAGCCCTCATTTCGTGGATCATCCCTGAGCTCGTATAATCCAGAAGCCAACTTCTCAACATGTCTATGTTCTACAAATCGTTTGAGTTTCTCACTGGCATATGGTCGGCTGATGTTCAGCTGATCCGCTAGATATTGAGGAGTTACCCGTCCCTCAACAAGTTCGTCTAAGATAGATTCGTCCGTCTCATTCAGTTCGTCTGGGTCAAGTACCACTTCTGGCTGAAGTTTCGCTGCCACATATACAATAGTTCTTGTATGTGTTTAACTAATAGTTGCAATCTATTGTTTCTTACTATTCGTAATATTGAAGTGTGGTCCAGACAAATAAGGAGGTGAAGTGCGAGACCGCGCAAAAGCGGCCCGGTGCTGGATCACCGGACCACGCACTTCGTCAAGGTGACGAAGCAATGCGAACTACGACTTCCACCGGACTTGAACGCTCCGGAACAAGAGACGCACAGCCAGACAGCTACTCTACTGAATCGGGGGCAAAACGATGAGCCAAGCAGGTCCTGATCTCGATGGCAAGGAGCAACGCATCGCCCAGATTCCGTCGCTGCTAACCTCTTCCCTACGAGCAGTTCTCGATGCCTTCGGCTCGGATATCTTGAGTCTCCACGCGCATGGCAGCGTGGAAACCAACAACGCCACCATCATCGAAGACCTCCGAGAATATGGGCTTAGCCGCGAGCAGGAAACACACCACCGTCTCACACTCAACTACGAACAGATCCACGGCGACGGCGAGCCTGCTAATCCACTCACAGAAGATGCTTGTGAACAACTTCTATCGGAGGTTGAAGCCGTTCTCGACGCGGAGCATCAGACTGTCGACCCAGATCTCACAGTCACCTCGCTGACCGTCCGAGTCACCGACCCTCGACTCCAAGAGGTGACGCCCGCACAGTCTCCCGAGTTCGATCTGACCTTCGTGGCCGATCCTGCGGAGCCACCAGTCCGCGAACCCACCAAACGCCGAAACGCCGATCAAGGACTCTATAGCGAACTGGGATTCAACCTCACGAATCTCAACCTCCGATCGGTCGTCGAAACCGAGACCAAATTCCACAAACAGTCCGACGGTCGCTACCTCTCTTGGGGCGGCCCCGAAGATATCCGTCCCCGAGCCCCCGATCGTCTCGCAATCCGTATCAACCAGCACGTCCTCCCAGACGAGTACGGCATCCTCAAACCCTACACAGTCATTGACGACAGTGTACTGGAACTCGTCGAGGACGACGTCGACAATATCGACGGCCAATCAACCGCAATTGACGGTGATGCCTGATGGCAGGCACGAAGTTTACTATCGACGCTGCTGCCGACGAAGGATTCTACGTCACCGTCGCCGAGGATGTAACCGTCTACGAGAACTACAACGACGCAGTCTCAGAGATCCAAAATAAACTCTCGACCGACACCGAGAGCTTCCTCGCCAAAGTCACGATCGAAGCTAATGGAGAGGACGATGTCGCGGTCGCTCTCGAACAAGTTGGCTGGCAACAGATCATCCGAGATATGGCTCCGAAGGAGGACGACGGCAAATGATAGAACGTCGGGAACTCCCTGTTGAAACCCTGACAGTCGACACAGTCCAGTCTCGAGAGCAGGCATGGCTGGGAGATGCCAGCGATCAGCAACTCGCGGCTTCTATCGCGACTGATGGCCTCCTGCAGGATATCATCGTCCGACCGCTGGATCAGGTCGAACTAGGGACAGAAAACGGCAGCACCCAGACTAGTGACTCCGGCCCGAAGTATGCGATTGTCGCCGGGTCGCGACGGTACTATGCTGCTATGGAAGCAGGCTACGAAACCCTGCCCTGCAAAGTCGTCTCTGCCGATGATCTCGATGCAGCCTGGACCTCACTGGTCGAAAATACGGATCGGCGAGAACTCTCTGAGCAGGAGATCGCCAATCAGCTCCAGTTGATTCACGAACTAGTCCGACCACTAGACGACCCAGATACCTGTCCGGACTGTGGGACTGCCGTCGTCGGAGAAGATGAACTGCTGAACCACAGCGAACAGACGGACTGTGATCTTCCCGGCAGTCCGCAGCAAGGTCCTCCAGCATCATCAACGACTGGAACAGACAACGACGCATCAGCAGACGCGTCAGTTGGACCAGTGAGTCGATTCCCAACCGAACAGCAGGCATTGGAATATCTCGCCTATCGTTTCCTCGGGCGTACTGACGAGAGTGCCATCTCGATAGTCGAAGGGCACCTCAGAACGGCGGAGCTACCACCGATCCTTCAGTCGCTGTTCAAGGCCCCAGACGATCGGTCCGAACAGGAACGTACGGCTATTCGCAATTACGGTATCGACGCCCATGCACGACTGGGGAGCGGTGAAGGAAAATCCGGCACCTCCCGAGAAATCGTAAAACTCCACGAGACAGTCGAATCCGAAGTCGAATCGGATGCCGTTACCCCTACCGATGCAGTTCTGGAAACAGTCGGCTCCCTCCGCTTCGAAGAAATGTCCGAGCAGGAACTCCGACGTACATTGCGAGAGTTCCGCCACGATGTCACAGCAGAACTTGATGAGACAGAGCCGGGCGCAGAGCAACGAGCGGTCTTTCACAAAACTCTTCACAAACGTGCAGACGATATAGCCGAGACCTACGAGGAAGTCCAGCCAGAGCGACCGTTCAAGAAGGTTGACGTCCTGGGGCCGGACACCCAACAGCACAGTCGCTGGCACGTTCAGGCCATGCGCCAGCGAGATATCTCGGGCCATGGGGAACTCGTCCGAGAACTGTACCAGGAACGCTTGGAATCGTTAGCAGAGGCACAGGGGTGGGACTGAATATGAACGGATCGACAGCCACCGGAATCGAAGTTGCCGACGAATTACTTCCCGCAGAGTACGATCGGCTGATCTCGGTTAATCAACTAATCCATGGCGAGCACAACCCACGACGTGTCAGTCCAACCAAGGAACTCCGCGCCTCAGTCGAACAAGCAGGCCTGCAGCAACCACTGATCGTTCGTCCAGATGATGAGAAAGACGATCTCTACCATATCACCGACGGCTGGCAGCGATATCAGGCCGCAACCAGCTGTGGATGGGAAGTGCTTCCAGTTCGGATCTTCGAGTCGCCACTTGCAGCTCTGGAGGAAACAGAGACGACAAGTATCGTCCGTGAGTGGTCGACTTACGAGTGGGCGAAGTATTGTCAGTCAGTCGCGACAGAACTAACAGCTGACTCTCAGCAGGATCTGATCGAGCAAGTTACGGATCAGACGACAAAGTCGGCTGGAACGGTCCGTCGATATCTGGACGTGCTGTCGCTGCCGAAGGAAATTCACCCGCTGCTGATCGACGGACCAGAGGGACATGACCGGGACTGGGCTGCATTACGCAACTACAACGACCAAGTGCGACGGTACGACGGGCTCCCTTGGACGGTAGCAGAATATCTAGCACGACGACAGTCAGGATTGGACCAAGATCGAATCATAGGGATCGCAGCACTAGCGGTAGAATTCACTCAGAGTGAGGATGCTATCGAATTCATCGACCGGGCCAGCGATCACTCCAGTAAGCCACTAGATATCGTCCGGAAAGAAGTCCTGCTGGGACAGCAGCATCCTCGAATGTTAGAAGTACCTCGTGTCGTCGTCTCGCTAGATCGAGCAAAGAAGCAAGCGATCATGGAATACTGCCGGAAGAATCGACGATCGCTAACCGATATCGTGACGGAAACGTTCGAATCGCTCGCAGTGGACGCTGAAAACGACTAACTACAGAGGCATGGGTTACGTATGAGTTCACCAAAGAGCGGTCAGGTCGAAGCTTGTCCTGTCTGTGATACAAACGCGATAGATGCATCCATCAGCAGTTTTGACGGTGTCTGTACCGAGTGTGGGTTCGTCATCCACGACGGTACTGACACGAGTGCTCCTGACTGGCTGGTCGTTAGGACCAAGGAGGACCAACCGGGCGGCGAAGACTGGCTATCCACCTGTAGAGTACAGAATGCAACCGAGCAACAGCTTGCGAAAGCCTTTGAGGGCATTGAAGACCTCGCAGACCGGCTGAACATATCCGTCGGACTTCGACGTGACGCCGCTGACGTCTACTGTAAGGCGTTTCTTGCTGGTACAACTGATGGGCGGGAAACGACCACTATGATCGCCGCATGCGTTCGTCTGGCGTCGTTACAGGATAACCATCCCATTCCAGCGGGTCGCTTAACCGAGACTTCAGATATCGACTCTGGGCAATTTCACCGTAATTGCTCCACGCTCCGCGACGAACTTGACCAACCACTGCCGGTACCAGAGCCTGCAGACTACCTGACGTTTCTCGATAACGAATTCACGGTTGATGAGAAGAACTTACGCGCGAGTGCCCAACTGCTAGAGGACGTCACCGGTAGCCCGTCTCTCGTCGGGAAAGATCCAAGTGGTACCGCAGCTGCTGCACTCTACTTTGGTGGAGAGGAGTTCACCCAAGCGGACGTGGCTGAAGCCGTCGGTGTGACTACAGAGACAGTCCGCAACCGTGTTGCACAATTCAGGGAGTTGGGTGCCGATGGTTGACCATGTCTCCATCCGCGAGCGGGTGAGCGAGAGTGAAGAAGACGAGTCGTTACGGGCTGCGGTGTACGCTCGGACATCATCAAATAGTCGCGCCGAGAGCTACTCGCTCGACGAGCAGGTCAAACGAGCTGTCGACCGCTGTCAGTCACTCGGGTGGGACGTTGCTTTCGTCTACCGCGACGAGTCTGAGAGTGGAGCTAATACGGACAGACCAATGTTCCAGACGATGCTGGATGCGGCGAAGCGGCAGGCGTTCGACGTCGTCGTGTTCTGGAAGCTTGACCGGTTCTCTCGAAGCCTTATGCACGCGGTTCAGTTGGAGGAAGAACTACGGGAACACGACGTGTACCTATACAGTGTCACAGAACAGATCGACACGACCTCGGCTACCGGACGGTTCAATTTTCGGAATTTGGCTAGTGCAGCTGAATTCGAGCGGGATATGATCAAGCAGCGCACCCGTATTGGAATCAATGGTATGGCTGAAGAGCGTAAGTGGCCAAACGATGATCCACCGCTCGGCTATACGCTGACACCGGAGAACAAACTCTCCGTCGACGGTCAACAACGTGACCTGGTAGTCGAGATATTCGAGATGTATATTGAGGAACGTTCGATGCCAGAGGTTGCAACGCGGTTGAACGAGCGCGGTATCACGACGACGGATGAGGGTGAATGGACGCCGCGTGCAGTCGGAGATGTTCTCCGCAACGAAATCTACCGAGGCGTCTACGAGTTGGGCGATGTCACCGAACACGTTCCCGAGTACCAGATTATTGATGACGAGACCTTCAGCCAAGTGCGCGAAATCCGAATGCGATTCCGGAAAGAAGACGCTTCGAGACCATCGATGCCCAGTTCTCGAAAGGAGCGGATAGCTTACGAAGTTCGTGATCGGTACCAAGACTACTTGAATAGTTGTCACTAGCCGTGGATTGCATCCGGCAGGGACCTGGTCACTCGGTGTCTATGAAGTCCGGTTCGTCGTCGTCGATGACTTGTTGGATGAGACGAATTTTGTCGAATTCGTATTCCTTGGGCCATCTACGGTAGTAGTCTGATGCGTCCTCTGCCTCTTCGCAATGCCGGCATCGATACCGGTGAACCGTATACTCGCCTTTCAAGTCGAGTTGGCCGTCTCTGATAAGGGGATGACCGCAGTGATGGAGCAAGGTCGCTGGGTCGCTACCCTGGATAACCGAAAAGAGACTGAACTCCTCGATAAAGTCTAATAGTTCCATCGTGTCCTCGTCCGAGCGCTGCTGTTCTTTTTCTTGGATGATGTTTTGCACTCGGTGGAAGGTCTCTTCACAGACGTCCACCTCAGCGTCGTCTTCGACTCGGAGCAGGTGAAGCCCTGGTTCGTGAAGATCATTTTTGTATGTCGTACCTTCCAGCCAACTCTCAGGTAGTCGAGGCTGACCGATGTAGACCCAGTTCTGCAGAATCGTTTTGACCCTATGTCCGTCTAGATGCTCTTTCCCGTATTCATCGTCAATATATCTCTCCGTCTGGGCGTAATTTCCGCAACTTTTGAACTTCCGGAAGACATCTCGGACAATCGGCTTCTCTTCAGGATCGACAGTTAGCCAACCATCATCTGTTTCTTCATACCCCAACGGGATCTTCGGAGATTTGCACGTCCAGTTCTTTTTCTTCAGGAAGCCACGAATACGCTCCTTGTTCGCCTTTGCAATTCGCAGTTCGTTTTGAATCTGAGCGGTAAGCGACATAACTGTCGTTTGCATTAGCCCAGGCGTTTCGCTCACGTCTCTGGAACCACTACTAGTGAGCAATGTGACCCCACATTCTGATTGAAGAATATAGATGAAGTACAGCGTTTCCGCTGCAGTGCGTCCCACACGGTCAACTTTCTCGACCAGAAGATAATCGATGTCTTTGCGTTTCGTTTTCTCGAAGACCTCCTGGATGCCATCACGGTCGAAGTCAGTTCCAGTCTCTGCCTCATCCGCGATTGGATCATACGGGAGTTCGATGCCTCTACGTTCGGCGATCTCTTCTAATTCCTCGACCTGTCCTTCGATACTGCCCTCATCAAGGAGTCCATCGTCGTCATCAACGTCATCATCATTATTTCTGGTTGTCCCCTTTCGTTGTTTGTCACTGCTGACTCTCGCGTAGATGAGACCAGTCAAAGAGTCATCTTCTTGATCGTCTTCCTTAGAGTGCTCATCGTCGCTTCCAGGACCTGGGTCATCTTCGTCTGTGGAGTCGTCTTTGGCATCTGGTTTCTGGGGTCCCCCGGGGGTATGTGGCTCATCCGACCCAAAGCTCCCAAGATCGGCCTGTGTGCCAGCAGTTGTCATTACTAGCACTGTCGCCAGCAGCGGAATTGACGAGCCTATCTTAGGTTTTAAGATCTCGATCAGATTGGGAGGAGACTGCACCTTACGTTTTAAGTTTTGGCCCAAAGATGAAGTTAAACCTAAGATACGGTCTCCCAAGACTCGGCGTATCTTACGTTTTATTTCAATGTTGGGCCAAAGCGAGGCGTACTCGTTCGTGCGAAGACCGGGACTCCCAATCACAGGTACCCACCCCCGCTCTGATCATCTCTCAACTCGTCTAGTAGTTCCTGCCGAAGTTCACGTTTCTCGGACGACCCCCGTTCGTCGTAAGTATCGTCAATGATCTCCTCACTCACGTCACAGCGGTCACTGAGGAAGGGTTTCGGTGCTCCATCGCGAAGCATCTGCGTAATGTACCCATGTCGAAGTGCGTAGGGCGGACGACTAGAAGGGCACTTTGAGGCGCAATCATCAGATGTCGCAGCTTCGCAAGTTTCTATATTACAGTCGTGGGGGCACTCGACACCGATCTCGCACGGTCGACTCCATTTGTAGATGTATCGACGCATCGTCGACTTCGACAACCGTCCGTATTTACTGGTCAGGAACGGACGACGACCAGCAGCTGTCGTGACTTCGATTCGGTTATCTTGGATGTAATCCTTGAAGATCTGTACAACTCTCTTGGATAGGCCAATTTCGTCCTCGCCTTTTTTGCCGTTCTTGAGGGACGTCTCCTCCGGGCGGTGATGGAGTTCCAGATAAGGATCTTCGCAGTTCAGATGCAGATCTTCGACATCAAGTGAGTGTATTGCACCGGGACGGCGACCCGTATGCGAGTGGAATACCCAGACGACGTGTTCACGGCTGGCGTATTCGTACTTTTCGAGATGCTCGAGAATCCTCTCAAGTCGATCCGCGTCGAATTCGATATTCCGAACTCCCTCATCACCATTGAGGGTCGGTATATGGATCTTCTCTTTGAGACCACGTGGTACTGCCTCAATATTCTCGAGGAAGTTCACGTGCCGCGTTGAATAGCGATCTAATCGGCGGTTATCACGGGTTAGAAGGACGAAGCCGAGGAAATCAATTCTGGCTATGGAAGTCGATCTCCTCGACTTCGTTGAGCAGTGTCGGCAGCTAGTCAAAC
>NZ_JAAOHT010000038.1:0-38291 GCF_011440255.1 Haloarcula sp. JP-Z28
GTGCCAGAACACGGAATCGGGACGGAGACGCTCAAGTCGCGACTCCACGATCTGGTCCGAGAACAACGCACAGGAATCGTCATTGCAGTCGACCACATCAGCGAGCCGGAGAGTATTCAGGCTCCAGCCCTCGTTGACCTGTTTGCTGGCTTACCGAGCAACGTTAGCTGGCTCGCTATCGGTCGCGATGACCCGTCGACAACTGAACTGACGCGGTACACCGCCGAGTCGATCAGTATCGACCGCTACCAGCGCCAGATGCTCGTCGACGTGTTGATGACCAGAACCTCGAACGGGCTGGCCCAGCAGGGACTTGATCACGGTCAGGCGAGACATATCGCTGACTGGGCCGACGGCAACGCCCACGATGCCCTTGCCGCTTTGTTTATCGCTGCAGAACTGGCCGAGGAACGGGGCCAGGACCGGATCACACAGGCCAACGTCGACGCGGCCATCGCGGAGGTGCCCGACCCCTGTGTTTCGTTAGGCGTTGTTCTCTCCCTGCCGACGAACCGACAGACCGTTCTCAGGGAACTCATCGACCTAGAGGAGAGCGAACGCTCCTCGGTAACGGCGACGACGGAGGCGATTGCCTCGGCACAGTCAGTCGATCTCTCTGCCGGGACCGTCAAACGGTTCCTCTACGAAATGGCTGAATCCGGCGTCGTTGACCGCGTCGAAGCGACGGTCACTAATGGTCAGGGACGCCCACCGAGCCGCGTCGAACCGCGGTTCCCGCCGACTGCGTTCCGACGGCTGTACGACTTGCAGCAGTAGCCCAACGGTTCGCGGTCAGGTCGACGCTTTTTAAACGCGCTGTGACGGGTCGCCTGTGCCGCCAGTCAGTGCGGACGCCAGTGCACCACGAACCACGACATCGTCGCCAAACTGCGTTAACTGGATATCCGGAATGTTCGACATCACCATGTCATCGAGCCGCTCCCGGATCGGATTTAGCACCTGCTCGGGGTTGTTGAGTGCAACGGCCCCACCGACGTAGACAACGAGAGGTGCATACGCGTGAACGATGTTCGCGACGCCGATAGCGTTCCAGTGACAGATCTGGTCGAGAACGTGAGACGCGAACTCATCTTCACCAGCATACTCAAAGATATCTGCCGCCGAAAACTCCTCAGTCTCGATTGGGAGCGCCGTCTCGACGGGGTCCTCTCGGTGCAGTTGTGTGGCATACCGGGGAATGTTCTCGCCCGAGCAATATGCCTCCCAGTGGCCGTCGTGCCCACAGCCACAGGTCATGAAACCGTGCGGATCGATGGTCAGATGCCCGACTTCGCCGGCGTTGCCGTCCCAGCCTGACAGGATGTTCCCGTCAACGGCGACCCCAGCGCCGACTCCGGATGAGATAGTGAGATACACCATGTCATCGGGGCTCCGGTCCGAGTAGAACCGTTCGCCGATGACGCCGGCGTTGGCGTCGTTGTGTAGCGACACTCGCTCGCTGCCGATGAGGTTTTCGACCGGCCCAGTCAGCGGAATCCGGTCGATGGTGTCTGGAAGGTTCGCTGGGTTTTCGACGACACCTTCGGCCAGATCCATCGGGCCGAAGGATCCGATACCGGCGGCAACCACGTCTGTGGGGGCGATGTCGGCGGCGTCACAGGCCTGCCGGATCGCGTCGAGGACCGCCTCCGTGACCGCAATGCCCGCCGGTCCACGTGGTGTTTCAGTTTTGTGTGACGAGACTATCGAGCCTGTCTCGTCACCGATAACAGCGCGAATATGTGTCGCTCCGAGGTCGACCCCTGCGTAAGCGCCCATGCTGGTCGAAGGGTTGCCCCACCGATACTTAACTACACAGATTCTACTGCGGTCAGTAGTCTCGCTCCCTGCCTGAGATGTCCTCTCGTCCAACGGACTCCTCGTAGACGACGCCGCGCTCGGAGTCTAGTGTAACAGTCGACCCGTCGGAGACAGCATCAGGCAGGTCCGCGTTCGATATCATCGGAATCGAAAGCTCGCGGGCGACGATAGCTGCGTAGCTCGTGACGCCCTCATGGCCGTCGATGATGCCACCGATGCGGCTGGTGTCGCCAACGAACTCGCCGTCGAACCCTTCTGGAACCGCCAGTATCGCCCCCTCGGGGACGTTCGAGAGGTCACCTGGCGACTCCCGGGGCGGGGCCGTCGAAATCCGATGGACGGGGCCAGTCACTAGGCCATCAACAATGGACCGACCGCTCGCGACCGTTTCGGCCGCAACGTGGACTTTCAGCATATTCGCCGTGTTCATCCCCTCCAGCTCGGTCATCATCCCGGACAGGACGACGACCGTGTCACCGCTGTCCGCGGCTTCGGTGTCGAGGGCCGCCTGAACTGCCGTCTGGATGACGGCGTCGGCCCCTTCGGTAGTGTACTCGGTCGTTACGGGTGTGATACCCCACGAGAGCGCGAGCTTCCGGCGGACGCGCTCGCTCGGCGTCGACGCGACGATGGGGATCGAGGGCCGGTACTTCGCCGATTTCAGGGCAGTGTAGCCGGACTCGGACGCGGCGACAATCGCCGACGCCCCGATGTCGCGGGCGAGGAACCGACCCGAGCGTGCGAGCGCGTCTGTTCGGGTATCCCCGGCGTTTGGCACGCGCTGTTCGCGGGATTCGGCGTACTCTTCGCTGCCCTCGACATCGCGGATAATCCGGTCCATCGTCTCGACGACACGGGCCGGGTGGTCACCGATCGCCGTCTCACCAGAGAGCATCACTGCATCGGTACCGTCCAGAACTGCGTTTGCCACGTCTGAGGCCTCCGCGCGGGTCGGCCGCCGGGAGTGGACCATCGAGTCAAGCATCTCGGTGGCCGTGATGACCGGGACGCCGGCCTCGTGACACCGGCGGATGATGCGCTTTTGAATGATAGGGACATCCTCAAGGGGGCACTCCACGCCGAGGTCACCGCGGGCGACCATCACGCCATAGGCCTCGTCGATGATCGAGTCGAGGTTTTCGACGGCACCGGCCCGTTCGATCTTGGCGATGATCGGAATGTCGACACCGCGCTCTTCGAGTGCCTGGCTGATCTCGTAGATATCCTCGCCGTCACGGACAAACGAGGCGGCCACGAAATCAGGCTCCTTCTCGGCGGCCACGTCGAGTTCTTGTTCGTCGTTTTCCGTAATCGTCGGCAGGTCGAGTTCGACGCCGGGAACGTTGACGCCTTTGCGGGCGGCCAGTTCGCCGCCGTTCTCGACGGTCGCAAACACTGTCTCGTCCTCGACACGTTTGACGGTCGTCTCGATTCGACCGTCATCGAGTAACACCCGGTCGCCCGGCTCGACTGCCGTAATCGACTGCGAAAGCCCGACCTCTTCTGGCGTCGCGTCGTCACCGACGACGTACCGGATGGTAGACCCCTCCGTGAGCTGAATCGGTTCGTCGATCTCCGCGGTCCGGACTTCCGGCCCAGGCATATCGAGCATGGCCGCGACCGGTTCCTCGACTGCCTCGTCCACCTGCCGGATGCGATCGATCATTTCACGGCGGTGTTCCGGCGAGCCGTGGCTCGCGTTCAGTCTGGCAACGGACATACCGGCTTTTGCGAGTGACGCGATGTCGTCGACCGAGTCCGACGCAGGACCGAGAGTACAGACGATCTTTGCGCTACGCATTGTGACCTCCGCATCCGGGGAGCCACAGTTTACAGCGTTCATAGTTAATCATACCCTGCCGTTCCCCGCGAAGGGATAAGAAGCTTGCTGGACGCCGTAGCTACCGCGAAATCGCTTCTGTATCACCGCTGAGAATAGAACGGATTTCGTCTGGTGATACGACAGCAATATCGCCTGGTATCGTCCGTTTGAGTGCGGCCGTCGCGGCACCCCAAGCAAGCCCGTCTGCAACGGTGCCACCGGAGAGGTACTGCGAGAGGAAACCACCGACAAAGGAGTCGCCGGTCCCAACCGGGTGCGCATCGGTCGACTCGAACGTCGGTTGCTCCGTTACAGTCCCATCAGCAAGCGCGAGCGCCCCATCGCTACCGCGGGTGATCACTGTCGCTTCGAACCCATACTCGGCGGCGAGGTCCCGAGCGATCGTTTCGGCGTCGCCGGTCCGGTCCAACACGACGTTCGCATCGCGTTCGGCAACAACGAGCAGGTCGACAGACGGGAATAGCTCTGTCAGAACTGAACGGGCTTCCGCCGGCGTCCAGAGCTTCGAGCGGTAGTTCAGGTCGAAGCTCGTCGTCGTGCCCGCGTCTTGTGCGAGCGAAAGGAGGTCAGCAGTGGTCGATTCGAGCGTCTCCGAGAGCGCCGGTGTGATCCCCGAGGTATGGAACCCCGCGGCGTCTGCGATGGTCTCCGTGGGAAGCTCAGCTGGTGTGGCGGTTGTGACACTGGCGTTTTGGCGATCGTAAATAACGTCGTTGCCCCGTGGTGGGCTGCCCTGTTCTAGATAGTATGTTCCCTGTCGGGCGCTGTCGGAGTCGTCCCAGGCAACATCGACCGACACGCCGTGGTGCTTAAGTTCACCCGTGACTCGGCGACCGACCGGTGACTCGGGGAGTTTTGACGCCCACATCGCGTCGACTCCGAGCCGTTGCGCAGCAACTGCGACGTTCGACTCCGCGCCAGCCGCCCTGACGGCGTACTGGTCTGCAGTCTCCAGTCGCTCGTCGCCAGGTGGCGATAACCGCAACATCGTCTCACCGAACGTAACTAACTCCGTCATATCCACCGTTGCTCACTGGCTTAGTATAAATCCCGGAGAACCAGTCGTCTGACGGCGGCGGTAATCACCTCTTACTATATTATAGACAGTTACTTCGTAGTTTTAATTGGTGAGTACCGCCAGCATTAGTTTTCTCCAAAAGTTTATGTGCTATAGTAATTTACACACGCCAGTATGGATTCAGGGAGAAATGGTGGTGGGCCGTCCGTCTTTAGGCGAGACCTACTCCGTTCGATTGGTGCCGCCGGGTTGGCCGGACTTGCGGGCTGTGGTGGCAGCGAGGGTGTGACAGATGGGGACGGGACGCCGACCCCAACTCCAGTTGGAAACTTTCCGGTATCCGGGGATTCGGTGACGTTCGGTTTCAACGTTGCTTCCTCCGGGGCGTACTCAACGGCCGGTAAGCAGGAGATACGCGGTTTCAAACTCGCGGTCAAGCACATTAACAACGGTGGTGGGTGGGTAACAAGCGAGAAGTACAATTCGCCTCTGGACGGTGACGGGCTTCTGGGCAAAGATGTCGAATTCGTTGTCGAGGACACGGGTGGAAGTTCAGATACTGCCCGAAGCAACGCACAGCGGCTTGTTGATGGTGAGGAGGTGATTATGCTTGCTGGTGGGACGTCAAGCAGTGCTGGCCTGGCAAATCAGGAGGTTGCTGCGCAGAACCAGGTTATCTACATGGCGACGATGGCTAACACGAACTCGCTGACGGGTGCTGACTGCAACCGATACTCCTTCCGCGAGATGTTCAACAACCACATGGCGGCCGAGGCGCTGGCCCCAGCCCTCAGTGAAGAGTTCGGAAAAGATGCCAATTACGTCAAGATCTTTCAGGACAACGACTGGGGTCAGACGCTCCGGGACGATATGGATGCAGCCCTTGGGAATGTCGGCTGGGCACCTGTCTGGGATACGACTGCACAGGTCGGGACAAGCGATTATTCCCAGTACGCCGCAGACATCAAGTCAGTTGATTTCGACGTGATCGTCCTCGGGCTCGGTGGCCTCGACGCAGTAAACGCACTCAGAGCGTTCCGAGACGAGTTCCCGGAATCGAATATCGTCCTTCCGATGGCTTCGAGAGAGATTGCCGAGACCGCAGGCGGTGCGATAGAGGGCGTTATCGGAACAGTCGCCTGGAGTCCGGCGATCAACTCGCCGCTGTCTAACACCTTCCGAGAAACGTTCCGTGAGGAGTATGGCAGTTCGACAGGGTCCTCGAAATCGGCAGCCCCATCGGGGGCAGCGCACATCGCGTACACGCAAGCGTTGCAATACGCTAGCGCAGTCGAGCGGGCGGGAACGTTCAACCCGATCGACGTCATCGGAGCGCTCGAAGGACACGAGTACGACGCCGGTCTCGGACCGCAGACGCTCCGGGCCTGTGACCATCAGGCGATGCGTCAAGTACCGGTTGTAAGGGGGAAGTCAGAGATACAGCAATCCTACGGCACCTACTACGACCTGATTGGGGAGCCAGCGGATGTACAATATGCGTGCGACAGCGGGCCAGCGGCTAACTGCTCGCTTGGAGGGAGCTAAGTATGAGTTCAGGAGAGACACAGATACCAGACAGTTCAGAGAACGATTCGAACGCCTCCGGTGGGATTCTGGCGACAGTCGTCCCGGATGCCATCCGGCGAAACTTCGCACTCAAATTCGGTATCGTCCTTTTTATTATGGCGCTGTCGGTTGGTCTCGTTGGCCTTGCCGCGACAGAGCAGGTCAAAAACTACACGGAACAGCAGGTTCTGAGTGACTACGAAAACGCCGCTGCACAGGAAGCTGACATCCTGTCACAGTGGGTAGACCGAAACCGGCTATCGACCCAGTTCGTCTCTTCCAACGACATCTGGGCCAGTAGTGATACCGATGATATCGATATCGAACTCAACAATCGGAAAGCCGCTTTGTCCGCAGATGCTGCCGACATCCATCTGGTTGAACGCAATGCCGCCCAATCGCAAGTTGTCGCCAGCACATCTAACTCACAGGTGCTGACCAACTCACCGCTCGAATCGACGAGCAGGGCCTGGCTTACCGGTACGAACTTCGAAACGGCAAGCGATGTCGTCGTTTCCGACGTGTACCAGACGAACTCGGGCCCGGTCGTCGGCTTTGTCAGCCCTGTCGATGCCTCGCAGAATCGGTATATCCTCATCGAATACTCGCTTGACGAGATCGCGAACTCGCTTCAGGGGAACAACAGGGCTGAAGGCGGGTTTACCCAAGTCGTCAACGGGTCGGCGGTCGTCATGATTGACGAACCCAGAGACGGGAGCCGCGGCCTCGGAGGGAATATGCTGCAGTCGTACAGCGAGAACAGCCGCGCTACCGAACCGATCAGCGAGGCGAACGACCTTCGGTCCTCGGAACAGCAATCCGGTGTCACCGCTGATATGCCGGCAGCCGACGTGCTCAGCGAGCGCTACACCGTCGGCTACGCACCGATACAGGGGACGGACTGGGTCGTCCTCGTGCACGCGCCCAACTCCGCGGTCTTTGGTTTCGTCCAGAACGTCCAGCAGTACGGGCTCATCGGGACGGCGCTGATGGTGTTGCTCATCGCGGGTGTCGGTGCAATACTCGGATACAACACGGCAACATCGATCGACCGCCTGACCCGAAAGACGGACCAGATGCGACAGGGGAACCTCGACATCGATATCGCTACCAGTCGTATCGACAACATCGGTCGCCTGTACAGCGGGTTCGCTGATATGCGCGACGCCCTCAAAGAACAGATCAACGAGGCCGAGCGTGCACAGAAGGAAGCGGAGGTTTCCCGCGCCGAAGCCCTCGAAGTCAACAAGTACCTCCAGAAGAAGGCCGAGGAGTTCTCCGACGTGATGGAGGAGACGGCCGCTGGAAACCTCACTGAGCGAATGGCGACAGACGGCGAGAACGAGTCGATGGACCGTATCGCCAGCGAATTCAACGGCATGGTCGACGAACTCGAAAAGACCATCGGCCAGCTCAACAGCTTCGCCGACGAAGTCGCGGAATCTGGAGACGTCGTTCTGTCGAGTGCGGAGTCCGTCCGTGACGCGTCCGAACAGGTCGCCGAATCGACACAGAAGATCTCCGACGACGCCTACGACCAGAAGGACCGCCTCGCAACCATCTCCGAGGACCTCGACACCCTCGTAGACACGCTCGAAGAGTTGGAAGCGGATAATCCGGACATCGATCTGGGCGACTCGCTTGAGCGGTTCCGGACGGTGGCGACGACGCTACAGTCAGCCGCCGAAACGAGTGACCAGATGATGGCCGAAACCCAGACCGTCGCCGGCGCAGCCGAAGAGCAGGCTGCAGAGCTCAACGAAGTGTCCTCGCGAGCCGAGCAGCTCAAACGATATGCGAAACCACTCGGTGACATCCTGAACCGCTTCGAAACTGAAGCCGAGCACGAGTTCGTCTTCTCGGGCGGTCCGTCACAGAGCCTCGGAGAAGAGGAAGAGGAGTAACCCGCCTCACTGCTCTCACCGAAACCGACTTTCGCGCTGGCGTCGTACCAGATTCAATGAGCGACGACGCAGGCGATATCTCACGAGCAGAACTCGCCGAGTACTGTCGAACCCAAGCTGCGATTCTTGCAGGCCATCTGGACCAGCGCAGTGCGGAGCTTTCCGATTTACTTGCGGAGATCGAACAGGACACTGCTGATGCGCGCGCCTCATTGACTGGGGGTCCCGAACGACCGGACGCCAGTGCGGAGGCGACTGTCGCAGACATTGAGGCCAAGCAGGAGCAAGCGCAAGCGAAACAGGCAGAACTAGACGAGTACCGAACGCTCGCTGAGGGGTATACCGATCTTGCAGAACAACTCGCCGGGGGCTCCGGCGACCTTGAGACCGTTCTGGAGTTCGAAATCGACACCGATGCGCCGACGTATTTCGACACCGAAACGACGATTCTGGGAGCGGCGACCGGAGAAGATGGGGACGGCTGATTTCACAGTGAATACCCGAACAGTGAACAGGCGGTTATACAGCGTCGGCTTCTGCTGACAGCCTTCACGGTGAGCCAACGCTGAATTCAAGTAGCTCGTGGGGAGAGACAGTCCTCGCCACGAGGGAGCCCGGCTCACCTTTTCCGGAGTCAGTCGACGTGCCAGCGTGAGATAGCCCACCGTTCCCCAAGGGATTGCTCTCCAATCTGAATAGGTAGTGGCTAACTCAAATTCGATATAGCCACATACAGTTTATGTGTTCCGGGTAGATCACCGAGGGTGTAGTATAGAGGTTACTATCGGTAATTACAGAATGGATCACCCGCGGAAATATCAGTCAGTCAGCCCCACAGTCAGAAACCCCAGCAGGCCCGAACTTATGAATTAAACGTACGCTCGACGAGGTATTTGACCAGATAGAACCCGCCAATAAGGGTGACAGCCATGACTACCAGTACAATCGCAATCATGAACAAAAGGACGAGTGCGTCGTTAGCCACCGGACTCACCTTCCTGAGAGAACGCGTGTCGTCGGGAACGCATATCGCTAGCTTCAGTCTCGACACGCTAATGTAGGAGGGTTTCGGTTCAGCAATATTAGTGCTCGTGAGTTATACTGGAGTCCATCTATCGGAGGTGTTTGGTGTTACGTGCGCGGAGCTGCCACGCCGAGACAGGGTCGCTTGAAGCCAATACAAGGCTATTCTCGGTGCACTACACTCTCCGGATGATACACAAAGACAGCGAAGCGCTACGCGGGTTCTTCGATACGAACAGGTCTCGTGACGAGCCGAATACGTCAGTCACAGGATACCGAGCCCGCCGGACTTCCGTGGCAATGATCGTGATTGGCGTGTACGCAAAGGTAGCATTCGCAGCACTCATACATCGTCGAATGAGGCGAGCAGTCTGAGTCTGAGGTGCCGAATGGGGTCCAATTGAAAACTGATACAACCACACCAGGCGTCTCCAGCTCGAACCCGCTGGTGACCCATATTATCCTGACGACAAGAAGCAGGCTGGACCTACGGCACGACGGGGCTGAGTGCACCTGTCGAGCGTTGCAACCCGCGACTGTTCTGGCGAGGCACGGGACACGCTACTGGCCGACGAAATGGCGCTCTGGACATTGGTGCGCATACTCTCGTCGCCCGTATACCACGACCAACGAGCAATACCCTGTACGAAGGCTGTGAGTTGGTCCAGCGGTTCCGTAAAACGACAGAAAAGCGCCCAGTGACAGTCCAAGTTGCCCGAGAAACGGAATCGCTCGGAACCACGGAAGGCGGAGTTTTCTGGACGGCCACAGGAGGCCAATGCAGTAGCGAGCGTTTCCGGCAACTGTCCCGGAAGCGGACCCGACGCCGCCACGCTCTAGAAGCGCTATGTCGCGCCCTCCTGGAACGACTGGACGAGGGCAGCGTGGACTCAGTGTCTCTCGGTGAGAAGGATGCCGGAAGTGCCTGCAGTGGGCGATGCAGGCCTGTTGACGGGGGATCAAGACCACGCTCACTGTCCGGTATGTATCAAAGGCCGAGCCGACCGTACGTTGTCAGAAACGGTTCTGGAGTGGCACGCAAAACAGGCAGTCAAGCTGACGACGCGGCTCGTGGGATTGAGCGAGACGACCACGCCTATTTGGAGTCTACCCTTCATTGTCTCAAAGACTAGCGCATAGACCGGAGTATCGTCCTGTGTGACAAGCATCTCGCGTCCGGGAACACTAGACTGGCTGAGACTCAAGAGGAAAACTGCCGCCGTTCTCCGCTGAGAGGATGCCAGCCTCGGTGACGCATGCATCATCCGAGGGACTGTGGATGCTACGTAGCGTGGGAAAGTCAAGGAGCCAACCGAACCGTGCAGGGAAATCAGTGAGGCCGAGGAGGTAGACAGACGGCCAAGTGCATGGGCTCGATCCGGCGAGTAGCAGATCAGGCTTGCATAGTCTCGGACTCTCCCCGTGGTCGTTCACTGCACCAAATCGAATACTAATACCTGTTAACAGGTGGTAGTCTGCTTTCGTCCACCTGAATCTGGTTGGGCAGGCGGACCAACCAGAGAGTACGGCGATCTGCACCTGTTTTAATATTTGTGAGTGTGTGCTTACTGTCCGTCAAAATGTAGAATTTTTTGCAGTAACGCAGCAAATTCCGGTGAAATAGGGTACTACACACCCAAATAAGTGAGTTTATCCCTGAGTATGGGACTAGATTGAAGTTCCCGGCGTCCGAGGGTGAAATGTGTCCAGTGACAGTGAGCGAACGACGGTTCGGACGTACATTCCGGCCTACCAGAAAGAACAGTGGCAGGCCCACGCCGAGGAACTGGATATGAGTCAAAGCGAGTTCGTCCGGACGATGGTACAGGCGGGTCGAAGCGGATTCGAGTCAACAGCCTCCGAGACAACTGAATCAGACGCCGCTGGGAGCAATAGTGAGGAACCCCATTCTCCGGACGCTACCCCTGGGGGTGACGGGCTGAAAGACCGGGTCCAGGAGATCCTTGCTGACGGGGACTACTACGAGTGGGACGACCTGCTCGCAGAGCTGACCGACGATATCGAGGAGCGACTCGAAGACGTACTGCAGGAACTGCAGTCAGACAACAAAGTGCAGTACAGCGGGCGACACGGGGGGTATGTTCGAGACGAATGAGCACAGATACAGCGACACCGGACGCCGAGTCGGACCCGGTCGGGTATTTCCTCGATGATATCACGTACCACGGAAAGAGCGACCGGACTCGTGCGTCCTACGAGCGCGTCCTTCGGGACTTCGAATCCTACCTGGCGGACGGCCACCAGCCCCTCCCTGTCCGAGAGGCCTCGCACCGGGACTGCATGGCATACGTCCACAGCCTCCGTGGTGATGTCGAGGAAAGCACTGTCGCGACGTATGCCTCCTATCTGCACCGGTTTTTCGCGTACATGACTCAGGTAGGCGCCTTCGAATCGAACCCGATGGCGCTGGTCATGGAGGAGATGGATGAGTCCATCAACACTGACCCGACCCGCCGGGAGATAGACCTCCAGTCGATGCGTGCGTTCGTAGACAGCGTCTCGCACCCGCTAGAGCGAGCTATCATAGTGACACTGTTGAAGACGGGAATGCGGGCCGGCGAACTGTGTAACCTCGATATCCGTGACCTCAACCTCGAAACCCCCGGGCCCAGACCGGAGATCCCGGTCCGAGCGGGCCTCGACGGGCGTCCGGACTCATTGTTCGTCGCCTCGGACCCGGCCCGTGGCGAGGCCAGCAACGGGGAAGAACGGACCGCGTCCAACAAGCGGAAGCGGGAAACGACGATTCCAGTCGACGCCGAGTTGGCATCCGTGCTGCGACGCTGGCTCGCGATTCGGCCGGACACACAGTCCCCGGCAGCGCCGCTGTTTGTGTCTACAAGCGACAGTTGGGGAGAGCGGGTCACGCCGAACATGGTACACCACATCGTCGAATCCCACGCCCGCGAGTTCGGTTGGTACACGGACGGTGGGGGAGCCGAAGAGAACGTGACGCCGCACTACTTCCGGCACTTCTTCACGACGCATCTTCGGGACCGGACCGGCGACCGCGGCGTCGTCAAATACCTCAGAGGCGACGTGGCCCAAGACGTCATCGACACGTACACCCACGAGTGGGGGACCCGAGTCAGGGATGTGTACGAGGCTGAAATCTACTCGCTATTGTAATTTTTTAATCAATTGTTTAACACCGTAATCGCATTCGGGATGGTCGCTGCTGAACTAATAAACCTCATAGCGCTATATTGAATTGGGTACATTCTGCTTCGCATTTATGCAGCCTCAATGACTATTTTGCTAATTGCATACGGGACAGGCGGGTTCCATGCGCCGGTTGCCCCGTGGAACGATCCTGTGGTGAAATCGGTCGAACAGTCCGTTGACAGGCACTTTCCAAACAGCAAGCCAGCATAGCACATCACGGACTGAGACGGGGGCAGAACCAGAGACTGTCGGCTCTAAGCGCACACTCACATATCAGACGCTATCTGGAGGAAGGGCCATCTGGAGAAACTACTCAGGGTCCAGAAGTTTCGACTCGGCGGTTCGGAGATGTTCGAGAAGCGTCGTCTTCGAGATATCCATCTCGGCGGCGAGTTCGCGGACCGAAATCCCGCGCGGCCACTGGTAGTAGCCTGCTTCGCGGGCTGCTTCGAAGGCTCGTCGCTGAGCCGGCGTTAGCGAGTCGGTTCGCAGCCCACCCACTGACCGCTCAGTATCGCTGTCCGGCGTGACGATGGATTCGACCGACACGTCAGCGTCGGCGTCAGCCTCGACAGCATCGAGTGCGGGCTGAATCTCGGGCCGTTCGCCGGTGAAACTCACCTGCCACCGTTCGCGGCCGTCTTCGATGCAAACGGGGGCGCTGTGGACGAACCCGTGTTCAAGTAGCGTCGGACAGACCAACTCACCCGGGTCGTACTCCAGCAGGAACTGCCTGACGACGGTGCCCGGCGCATCGCGCTTGTGGCCGACACGTGCCTGAAGTTCCTGTATCTCTCCAGCGTGGGACGACGCGCGGACTGCGTCGAGACAGTCCTCGACAGCTGATTTCGTGGCGCCGTACGCGGTAAACACGCCGTTGACCGATGCTGTCGGCGACTGGGCAGTCTGTTGCACCGTGTGTGCCAGGATACCGCCATCGGTGCGGTCGGTTGCTTCGATAGCCCAGCAGTTCGGGTGCCACAGGTCGAGCGTCAGTCGTGCGCCGGCGCTTTCAGTGTGACTCATGGGATGTGCTGAAATGATTGGTTGGGGGCCCTAAGAGAGTGGTCATTGTCTAGTGTGTCCGACACCGGCGGTTGCAGTGTGCGATTCGACGCGGTCCATCAGTGCTGATGCCGACACAACGAGGGCCAGGTACAGTATTGCCACCAGCACAAACAGTTCTGTATACTGGTACGTCTCGTTAGCGAGGGTGCTTGTCCTGCCGTACAGTTCCTGAACAGTGATGAAACTCGCCAGCGAGGAGTACTTGATGAGATACACGAGTTCGTTCGTCCAGCTGGGAAGCGCGAGTCGCAGACCCTGTGGAATGACGACGTACCGTATCCCTTCGAGCTTCGAGAGCCCAATTGCGCGTGCGGCAGTCAACTGGCCGCCGTCGACCGAGTCCAGTGACGCGCGCAGATATTCGGACTGGTAGGCGGCGCTGTTCAGCGTGAAGCTGATAACGGCGACCCAGAACGCCTGTGCTGGAATGAATCCGACACCGACCCCCGGGACGCCTCTGAGAACCTGCGTGAGTGAGGTCGCGAAGTAAAGCACGAACAACTGGGCGAGCAGCGGCGTTCCGCGGATGAGTTCAGTGTAGGATAGGGCGAGCCACCGTGCCCACCGCCCTCCGTACACGCGAACGACGCTGAGCGGGAGCGCCAGCGCGAACCCGAGACAGACACTGAAGACCGTCAGTAGGACCGTCGTCCAGATGCCATGTGCCAGCGCCGGCAGGTACGCCGTCGCGTCGGCGGCGAACCGGAGCGTCTCAGCGAACCATGCCAGCGGCGTTCCGGCGGCACCGAGCGGCGCGGCGAGCGATGCGACGGTATCCGCTGCTGTCAGGAACGGGGCCGCCGGGAGAAACGGTGTGCCACGGTCGAGTCCAAATACTCCTGCGAGAACGAAATCGGTAGTCCACCGGGCCAGAACCCAGATCCAGAACAGCGTCAGGCCGATTGTGAGTGGACGGACGGTAAAGACTGTCCCGACGCGGTCCCGGAGCGGTGATGTTGTGGATTCAGCTGTGCTCATGCCGTTTCCTCGTGCGCGTGCAATCTGCTCAGGAACTGCTCGGTTCGGTCCGCTGTGGGGTTCTGGAACAGTTGCTCCGGTGGGCCGTGTTCGACGACCTCGCCGTCATCAAGGAACACGATGTCAGACGCGGCCGACCGGGCGAAATCCATCTCGTGACTGACCACGAGCATCGTGATGCCCTCCGCTGCGAGGTCGCGCATCACCTCAACGACCTCGCCAACGAGTTCGGGGTCGAGCGCGCTGGTTGGCTCGTCGAACAGCAGCAGTTCCGGGTCCATCGCGAGTGCGCGAGCGATGCCGACGCGCTGTTTCTGTCCGCCAGAGAGTTCGGCGGGGTATGAGTCCGCCTGCTCCAGCAATCCGACCTGTTCGAGATGCGTCCGTCCGGCGGCCTCGGCGTCAGCAGCGTCCATCCCGAGTACTTTCTTTGGGCCGAGCGTGACGTTTTCGAGCGCAGTCAGGTGCGCAAAGAGGTTGAAATCCTGAAACACCATGCCGACCTGTTTTCGCAGTTCGTTGACGTCGGTGTCTGCCCCAGTCACGTCTTCCCCGTCGAGCGCAATCCGGCCACTGTTGATCTCGGTTAGCCGGTTCACACATCGGAGCAACGTGGATTTGCCCGAACCACTGGGCCCGATGAGGACCGTCACGTCGCCCTGATCCATCTCGAGGCCAACGCCTTCCAGTACTTCTTCGCTCCCGTAGGACTTGTGCAGGTCGTCGATTGAGAGTAGTGGCTGTGTCATGTCGTTCCCTCCGGTACCGCGTAGTAGTCACTGAGTCTGTCGAGCGACCGGTTCGTCGCGAACGTCAGCACGAAGTAGACGAGGCTGACGGCGAGGAATATCTCGAGTGCCGCAGTCGACTGCCCGCCTTCGTAGAGGTTCTGGCCCGTCGTCAGGAGTTCGCCAATACCGATGACGATAGCGATGCTCGTGTCCTTGAGGACGATAGTGAACTCGTTCTGGAAGCCCGGAACGCTCCGGCGCAGCGCCTGCGGGACGACGACGTGCCGAATCGCTTCGAACCGGGACATTGCGACGGCGCGTGCCGCTTCCAGTTGCCCATCGTCGACGCTCTGGAGCGCACCGCGGAAGATCTGGGACTGGTAGGCGGCGCTCCGGAGTCCGAGTGCGATGGTCGCCGTGACGAACGCGCTACTGGAAACGGACAGGCCGAAGTACAGGATCATGATGATGACAAGCAGCGGCGTGCCACGAAGGACAACCCCGACCTGTTCGACCAGCCGACGGGCTCTGTCCGAGCCGTACACCTCTATCGCACCGGCCGGGAACCCGATGGCGAATCCAAGGAGAATACTGGCTACGGTAAGCGCGACGGTGACAGCTGTCCCGCCGAGTAACAGCCCCATGTTATCGACAACGAACAGCCAGTCGGCAGTCTGGAGTAGGATTGCTGCCATGGCCTCACTTCTGTCCGAACCACTTCTCGGTCAGGTCTCGGTACGTCCCGTCGTCCTCGACTGTGGTTAGCCCGCTGTTGAGCGCGCCCGCAAGCTCGTCGTTACCGGACTGAATCCCGAAGCCGAACTGCTCACCAGTCTCGTGGACGAACGCAGACTTGATCGGGCGGTCTGCCACGAACGAGTTCGCGACGGGGACATCGATGATGATGACGTCGACGTTTTCGTTTAGCAAATCCTCGACGGCGAGTACGTAGTTACCGTATGCATTGTACTGCGACTCTGGAATCGTCCCCGCTTCGATGAGCTGATCCTTGATGACGGATTCACCGGTCGTCCCTTTCTGTGCCCCGACCGCTGCCTCAGAGAGGTCTTCCAGCGACGACGGTGAGAACGACCCGTTCTCCCGGACGATGATGGCCTGATTCGAACTGTAGTACGGGTCGGAGAAGTCGATGGCTTTGTCGCGTTCGTCGTTTATCGTCATGCCCGCCGCGACCACGTCGACGTTCCCGTTGTTCAGCGCTGGAATGAGTGATTTGAATTCAAGTTCTTCCCAGCCGCTCAGTTCGTACTCCGTCGCCGCGACAACGGCTTCCAGCAACTCGACGTCGAAGCCGACGAGTTCGCCGTCCTGTTTCATCTCAAACGGCGGAAAGCCCGGCGCTGTGCCCGCGGTGAGCGTCTGTGAGTCCCCGCTGTCCGACTGACAGCCAGCGACCGACAGGGTCGCGACAGTACCACCGATTGCCTGCAGATACCTCCGTCTGTCTACGCGTGCCTCTCGTGGCATAGTGCCACAGTCGAATCAGTCATATTTTAACATTTCGGTTACCGCAGAAATAGCGAGGGTCAGGCGGACGCGACAGCGCCTGCAACCTCGGTAAACACCGAATCGAGGATGTCGAGACAGAGTTCCAGTTCGCGCTCGGTAACGTCGAGTGGCGGGAGGAGTCGGAGAGATTTCTGGCCACAGCCGAGCGTGAGGAGGCCGTGCTGGAGCGCGGTTTCCATCACGGCGTCGCGTCGATCAGCCGTATCGAACTCCAGCGCGGTCATCAGGCCGAGGCCGCGCACGTCTTCGACCAGCGAACGGCCCGCCGAGATTTCGCGGAGCCGATCCATGAAGTACGTCCCCTTCTCGGCGGCGTTCTCTAGCAGGTCGTGGTCCTCGATAGCAGCAAGAGTCAGCGCGCCGCGCATCGAGCCGAGGATGTCGCCGGCCCCCCACGTCGAGGAGAGCCGCGACGTTTCGGACGGGAAGATGTCCGACCGGGAGACGGTTGCGCCGACCCGGAGCGCTTTCGCGCTCGTGATGACATCCGGTTCGATGTCGTAGTGGTCGACGGCCCACATCTCGCCAGTGCGGCCGACTCCTGACTGGATTTCGTCGGCGATGATCGGGATATCGTGTTCCCGGCAGAGGTCGTCGACGGCCGAGAGGAACTCGGGATTCGGAACGCGATAGCCGCCTTCGCCCTGTATCGGCTCGAGGATGAGGAACGCGACTTCCTCGGGCGGGATGTGGCCGGTGTCTGCGTCGAGTTTCGAACGGAGGCGCTCGACGCCAGCCTCGGAGTACTCCACGTCGTGAATCCCGCTGATTTCGGGGAATTTCCGGCGATAGACGGATTTCGAACGGTTCAGCGAAAGCGCCCCCAGTGTCCGACCGTGGAACGCGCCGTCGAAGGTAATGCCGTACTTCGGCGTCTCGCAGTTATCGTAACAGATCTTCATCGCGTTCTCGACGGCCTCGGCACCGGAGTTCGAGAGGAAGACGGTGTCGAAGTCGTACTGGCTGGTAATATCGGTCAGTTTGTCCATCAGGTGGGCGGGTCCCGGTAGCGACGTTTCGTCGGGTGAGCCGCCGGTGCTGATGTAGAAGTCCTGGCCGGCGATCTTCAGCGGGTCGACCATGTCGAACTCGTCGGCACGGTCGAGCACCTTCGGGTTGTTGTATCCGAGCGGCGACGCAGCGACGTGGCACGTGAAATCCAGTAGGACGTTGCCGTCCGCGTCTGTACAGAACGGACCGATTGCGTCCTCAGTGATGTCCCAGACGAAGTCGTACACATACGTGCTCGGCGCGGCGGTTTCGTGATGGTACTCGACCCACTCGCTGCTCTGTGGGCCAGGCATACTATCGACACATGGCTCTGCAGTATCGCGGTCCATGCTAGCATAATCGAAATCATCAGTAATAAATCACTGTGTTCCGGGCCCGCGTACCGGCCGCATAACTGGGTCCTTGCTGCGGTTCGAAACGGGCTACAGGATCCGCTTGCCGAATGCGCTGGCGGCGAGTTCGGCCGCTCGCTCGCCCGTCGTGTTGCGCTGGTCGAGGATGGGGTTGACTTCGACGACATCGAGCGAGCGCAGCACTGATTCGGCGGCGTCGCGGTCGGCGACCCGTTCCATCGCCGTATGTGCCTCCCGGTATGTGACTCCGCCGGGAACCGGCGTCCCAACGCCCGGCGCGTCATCCGGGTCAAGCCAGTCGAGGTCGAGGCTCACGTGGATGTCGTCGACGCCATCGGTCGCGATGTCGAGTGCCTCGTCAGTGACTGAGCCGATACCCTGCTTGTCGATGTCCGCCATCGTAAAGACGGAGATGTCGCTCTCGCGGAGGACCGCTCGTTCGTCGGCATCCAGACTCCGTGCGCCGACGATGACAGTGTTCTCCTCGGCGACATTCGGGGCGGTGGCCCACGGCATCTCTGCGAAATCGCCGTAGCCGTGAGCGGCCGCAAGCGGCATCCCGTGGACGTTGCCGCTGGGCGAGGTCGTCGGGGTGTTGTAATCCCCGTGCGCGTCGAACCAGATGACGCCGAGTTCGGACGCCTGAGCCGCACCGCGCATCGTGCCCATTGCGATAGAGTGGTCACCGCCTAACACCAGCGGCACGCTCCCGTCGGCTATTTCGGTCGCCACCCGGTCGGCAAGCGTGTCGGTCATCTCCGCGATAGCATCGAGGTACTTCGCACTGGCGTCGGCGGACGCCGGTTGGGACTGTAGCGTCGGCGGTGAAAGGTCCCCCGCGTCAGTGTAGTCGACGCCGGCCGTATCGAGCGCGGCGCTGAGGCCGCCGTAGCGAATCGCTGACGGACCCATGTCGACGCCGCGTCGGTCGGCACCGAGGGCGAACGGGACACCGAGCACTGCGACAGGTGACGTGGGACGACTGCGGTCTCGCGACTGGGTTGACTGAAGCGACATCCGTTGTTACGGCCATAGCCCACGGGCGTTCATAGCGTCACCGATTCGCGAGAGCGCGACAATATAGGCAGCCGTTCGCCACGTGACATCGCGATCCTCGACTTCGGCCTGCAGGGCTTCCCAGGCATCGAGCATCTCGGCTTCGAGTTCGTCGTTGACTTCTTCCCGGGACCAGCTCCGTCGGTTGATGTGCTGGAGCCATTCGAAGTAGCTCACGGTGACGCCACCGGCGTTGGCGAGGATATCCGGGATGACTGGGATATTGCGTTCCTCAAACACTGTATCGGCCGCTGTCGTTGTCGGGCCGTTCGCTCCTTCGACAATAATGCTCGCCTGCACGTCCGCAGCGTTCTCCTCGGTCAGGACGTTCCCGACTGCTGCGGGAATGAGGACATCGACATCGAGTTCCAGTAGCTCGGCGTTGGATAGCTGACGTGGTGCGTCAACAGCCCCCAGCTGGCCGTGCTCGTCACCATCGGCGGAAATGGATTCGATATCGAGGCCGGATTCGTCGTAGATACCGCCGTCGACATCGCTGACAGCGACAACGGAGGCGCCCCAGGAATCGAGGAGGCGTGCGGCGTTCGCACCCACAGCGCCGAAGCCCTGTACAGCCACAGTGGCTCCCTCGACGCTCCCATCGTAGTAGTCGAGTGCTTCGCGGGCAACGATAGCGACGCTTCGGCCGGGTGCCTCCTCACGGCCGTGCGTCCCGCCGACTGCCGTCGGCTTGCCGGTCACAATTCCGGGAACCGTCTCGCCTTCCTGCATCGAATACGCGTCCATGAACCAGGCGACGGTCTGCTCGTCGGTCCCCATATCGGGTGCAGGGATGTCTTTCGTCGGCCCGACGACTTCGCGTAGTTCCTCGGCGAACCGGCGGGTCAACTGCTCGGTCTCCTGTGCGTCGAGCGTCGACGGGTCGACGACGATGCCGCCCTTCGCGCCGCCGAAGGGCAGGTCCATCACCGCGCACTTCCACGTCATCAACATCGCCAGCGCCGTACACTCCTCGGCGGAGACGCTTGGGTGGTATCGCATACCGCCTTTGTATGGCCCTCGGACCTCGAAGTGCTGGACGCGATATCCGTTGAACACTTCAACACTCCCGTCTGTCCGGTGGATCGGAACGGATACCTCGACAGTTTTCGATGGGTGACGGAGCTGTTCAAGCATCCCCTCAGAAAGGTCGAGGTGTTCGGCCGCTCGCTCCAGTTGGCGGCGGGCAGTCGCGATTGGCGATTCGTCCTCGTCTGTCGCTTGCTCTGGTGGCTCCTTCTGTGTGCTCATGATTGGTTGGTAGGTTTGGCGGTGCGTACGCCCACTCGGGACCAATGGGGCGAGTACGCTGGGTTGTTCAGCACGCTGTGTCCGTATGTACTGTCAACATCCGACGGCTGGAGTGAGACAGTGTATCGGCATCAATACTGGTATTGTTAATAAACATTTGGGACTGTCTGCGAGGCAGATAATTTGATACTAGCAAAAGCCAACAAAAATTCATCAAGCAGTCTTCAGGGAACAGTAAGCACCTCTAATGCCCTATCTGTAAAATACTGCCGTTAGATGGACTTGATATACTCAATTTGAGAGGGGTTACAGTATTTGCACAAAGGTGCGCCTGCTGGCACAGAGGATACTGTATGCGCGCTATATCGCGTCTAACTACCGGATAGGGTGCCGGCAACTGGTTTGAGAAAGTCAAAAACAGGCTTGGCGTCGTAGCAGCGGAGTACTGTATCGAGGTATGTCGGCGACAAAGGTCCCAATCTCGGAGTCTCCGGCCGTAGACCGCAGACAGCCACAGCTACTCGACCCGCTGTGCTATCCTGGCAGGGCCACTAACGATGGTACGACTGTTATTGTGGATGCCTTGCTGGAAGAATCGCCCCGACCCACCGTCACAGTAGCGTAGCCGAGATTTGAGCTATCCAAATGTTGGAGGGCGGATACTGTCGTTGGTTAGTGGCCATTGCCGACACACAGCGACGAGCGTCTGACGCCGCTGTTACGTGCTCCGGTCAAACGAGGTCATTTCGAGATTGACTTCGATGAGGTTCGCTGCCTCCATCACCATCTCAGGAATTTCGCTGTCGAAGCGGGCCCCTTTCAGACGGCTGGTCGGTGCAGTCACACTGACCGCGCCAACAACGGTCCCATCGTTGTCCAGAATCGGCGCACCAACCGCCCGGAGGCCACGGATCTCTTCCTCGTCGTTTGTCGCGTATCCTCGCTCCTGAATTGTTTCTAGCTCGTCACAGAGCGTCTCTTGGTCCGTAATCGTGTGCTGTGTCTGTTGTGAAAGGCCTTCCCGGTCGATTATTTTCTCAACGCGCTCGTCCGGGAGACACGAGAGGATTGCCTTCCCCGAAGCGCTGTCGTGGAGGTGTTGTGGGGCCTCCCGCAACTGGAGGTGGTAGTCCATCCCGACGGCGTGTTCGCCCCGCCGCTCGTAGATGGCGACTTCGCGGCCGTCGTTTTCGACGACCAGATGGACGTACTCACCGGACCTGTCGGCCAGTTTGTCGACTTCCTCCTGGCCGGCAGTGTAGAGCTCTGTCTCGTTGCGGACGTGTTCGCCCATCGTGACGAACCGAAAGCCAAGCTGGTACGTGTCGTTGTCCTTCGTGAGAAAGCCACAGTCGGTCAGCGTCGCAAGATACGTGTGCAGCGTTCCCTGGGAGAGTTCGATTCGCTCGCTCAGTTCCTGCAATGTCGCGCTGTTTGCCTCTTGTACGGCTTCGATGATTTCGCAGGCGTTCTCCACGGACTGTATCCGCCGGCCCGTGTTTTGTGTGTCGGCGTCGTCGGTCATTACCGAGTAGAGTTGCCGTCATTATTTAAAACCCAGATGTAAGCGATGAGCGGCCGGACCAACCAGCGGCCGCTGGCAACCGACACCTGTCAATACCCGACACAATAAGACTGTACGGGTACCGGTATATAGAAATACTTCGCTCGAAACATATCCAAAGTCGTGTTTTTAATATCACTCATGCAGATAGACAGCCTTCAGCTATCGATACCGCAATTGTATCTCAATAATCCGAGTTTGTAGATGTAGTTAGGCGCAAAAATAATCACAGATGTGCTATTTTTGATTCAGTAGCGAATTTTGACCCTCGTATATTTTAGATGGTACGTATTTATATCCAAATCTGATCGGTAGGTCTTGGTCCCGGAACCAGATGCTATTCCATTCCAACTGGAATTGCCGATATACCGAGACCGCAAGACACACAGCGAACGCAACGCTCCTGTCCCGAGTGCCTTTATAAATAACCGTCCAGAACACGGTGGTGTTGACGGGTAACTAAAACACTTATTGTTGTTACTGAACGAGAGACTAGTATGTCAACGACGCCTGCGCAGGACGGCACGCAGTGGTTCCTGCACACATGGCGAGACCACATTCTCGAGCCGATAGAGACGGCTCTCACTGTGCTCGACGTGGAGCATACCGAGCTTGCAGCCGAGCAAGACGGGCTCGAGGACTTTCTACAGCGTCTGCGTGCCGTCGACCCCGCCCAACAGCCCTCCGCCCCCGTTGGTGCGCGAAGTCGACAGTCCGAATCTGGCCCCGTCAAAGCGCTACGGGACGCCTACGCCGACACGGTGCTGGCTGTCGACCATTACGAGTCAGTGTACGACGAATCGCTGGTCGAGAACGTCGCTATCGAGTTCGGGCCAGACTACGCAGCGCTGTTTCACCCTGAGACGAACGTCGGGTTCTCACCGCCGCTCAAACGCTCGCTGGTGGCCGCGGCTGAGCAAGCAATCGACGAACGGATCTCGCTGGACCGCGCTGTCAAAATCGAACAGGAATCGATGCAGGAGTACCACAGCAGTTTACAGGAGATCATCGAGACACTCGACAGCACAGTCGTGCCTGAGTGGTATCGCGAGACGTTCCGAAACGACGTTACAGCGCTGTTACAGGAGCGCCAAGACCAACTCCACGCAAGCGTTCACCGGTTCGAGACACACGAGTTCTGCACGTATATGTACGAAGAGCAGTTCTGGACGTATCCGGTGTTGACCAGTCTCGCGCGGCTACAGGAATCTGTGGACAGTTGAACGAAGGCGGTCCCCAGAGCAGACAGTCGTAGGCGTCACCGAAGCGCGGTGAACTGGCCGCCGGCATCCACCACCCAACTCGGGGAGCCCAGAGACGATTACACAGTCGTTGTATTCTGTGGCAATCGTCACGAAGAGTCACCATTCACTATTTACCGGCGAACATATTCGCCCGGCTTCCTGCCAGATGAGAGTGCGGTTCCCTATATATACAGGCTGGTCTTCGAGTTGCAGCCGTGAGCTATCATGGAAACGCGTAGAACATTCGTACGCGGTCTGGGTCTCGCGGCTGGAGTCGCGCTGGCTGGCTGTTCGTCGGGCGGCGGGTCCGACAGTGGCGATGACGGCGATTCGGGGAGCGGCGGTGACGCGTCAGACGGCGGCGAGACCGAGTCCAGTGACGGCGGGAGCGGGTCCGAGTGGGCCGAGACGAGCACCGTCGAAATGACGGACGAACTGGCATACGAGCCGAAGAAAATCCAGGTCGAGTCAGGGACGACGGTCACGTTCGAGAACGTCGGTAGCATCGGCCACACGGTGACGGCCTACGAAGACAAGATCCCCGACGGCGCGGATTACTTCGCATCCGGCGGGTTCGACTCCCTGCAGGCCGCGAAAGACGGCTACAGCAACGGGCAGGAAGGCAATATCCCGAAAGGTGAGAGCTACGAGGTCACGCTGGAGACGACCGGGACGTACGAATACTACTGCATCCCCCACGAGATGAACGGGATGGTCGGCACAATCAAGGTGGTCTGATATGAGTAAGCACGAAACCCCACGCGACCCGAACGAAGTCCTCGAAGAGTACGAAGAAACGCTCGATTCGGTGCTGGCGGAGGTCGAGTCCCCCGATGAGGCGACAACGGATGACGACATCTCCCTGGGACTACCCGGCCTTTCGCTCGGTCGCCGGGACTTCATGAAAGCCGGCGTCGCCGCCGGTGCGATGGGGTCGGTGGCCGGCTGTTCAGCGTTGAGCGGCGGCGACAGTAGCGCTGGCAGCCAGTCAACGCCCTCGAGCAGCGGTGCGAGTCACACGGTCGAGCCGGGCGAACACGACGAGTACTACGGCTTCTGGTCCGGCGGCCACTCTGGCGAACTGCGGGTCATCGGCATCCCGTCGATGCGTGAACTCACCCGTATTCCGGTGTTCAACACCGACTGTGCGTCGGGCTATGGCTTCACCGACGGCACGCAGGAGATGCTGGAGGAAGGCGGTGGCTACAGCTGGGGTGACAACCACCACCCGAACCTCTCGGAGACGGACGGCGACTACGATGGCGAGTATCTGTACGTCAACGACAAGGCCAATGGCCGCATCGCCCGCGTGAACCTCACGTACTTCGAGACGGACGCAATCACTGACGTCCCGAACATGCAGGCCATCCACGGGTGCTGTGTCCTTTCGCCAGACACCAAGTACGTGCTGGGCAACGGCGAGTTCCGCGCGCCGCTGCCAAACGATGGGACCGACGCGAAGAACCCGGACAACTACACGTCGCTGTTTGTCGCCGTCGACCCCGAGTCGATGGAGACCCAGTGGCAGGTCAAGGTCGACGGCAACCTCGACATCGTCGACACCGGCAAAGAAGGTCGGTGGGCCATCTCCTCGGCGTACAACAGCGAGGAGGCCACCGACATTCAGGGGATGACGAAGGACGACCGGGACAACGTCAAGGCCTTCGACATCCCGGCTATTGAGCAGGCTGTCGAGAACGGCAACTACGAGGAGGTCAACGGCATCCCCGTCGTCGACGGCACGCAGGGAAGTTCGCTCAATCAGGGCGACCGCCCTCTCGTGAAGTACATTCCGACGCCGAAAAGCCCCCACTGCGTCGAGGTCGGGCCGAACGGCGACTACGCTTTCATCGCGGGGAAGCTCTCCCCGACGGTGACGATGCTCGACCTGAACGCGCTGGCCGAGTCCTCCGACCCCGATGAGGTCGTCGCCGGGCGACCGCGTGTTGGGCTCGGCCCGCTTCACACCACCTTCGACGGCAACGGCCACGCCTACACGTCGCTGTTCATCGACTCACAGGCCGTCAAGTGGGACATCGAGGCGGCCGTCGAGGCCGAAGAAGGGTCCGAGGACCCCATCATCGAGAAGCAGGACGTCCACTACAACCCGGGCCACATTCAGGCCCTTGAGGCGATGACGACCGACCCGGACGGAGAGTGGCTCGTCAGCCTCAACAAGCTCTCGAAAGACCGGTTCCTCCCGGTCGGCCCGATAATGCCCGATAACGACCAGCTCATCCACATCGGGCAAGGTGAAAAAGAGATGGAACTGGTCGCGGACCATCCGGCCTACCCCGAGCCACACGACTGCGTGTTCGCCCACAAGGACAAGATAGACGCCAAGAAGGTCTACGACAAGGACGACTACGAGGAGACCTACATTACCGAGGAGGACTCGGGCGTCGAGCGCACGGGCGAGAACAGCGTCCACGTCAAGATGACGACCAAGCGCTCGGAGTTCGGCCTGCCGGACTTCACGGTTCAGGAGGGCGACGAGGTGAAGCTATCTACGACCAACATCGAGGGCGTGCAGGATATCATCCACGGCGTTGCCATCCCCGAACACGACATCAACTACGCCGTGGCCCCACAGGACACTCGCGAGGTCACGTTCACTGCTGACGACCCCGGGGTGTACTGGATCTACTGCACGTACTTCTGTAGCGCCCTGCACCTGGAGATGCGCAGCCGGATGATCGTCGAACCGGCGGAGGGGTAGCGCTACAGCCCATTTCGGAGGTGTTCAGCCATGCAACGACCCACCATCGACGACTTCCGTGAGATCCGGCGGGGCCTCCCCGTGGGAGCGGCGCTGCTGTTCGTCGCGGCGCTCGCGTTCCCGATGTGGCGCATCAGCGTTGATGCGGTGCAATACCCCAGCACGACGCTCCGCGTCTCCCTGTACGCCTACCCCCACCTGACCGGGGACTTCATCGAGATGGCGCGGCTGAACCACTACGTCGGGTTCTACTTCCCCGACCCGGTGTTAGTCGAGCCGAACTTCCCGGTTGAGGAGAACGCCATCGACGTACCCGAGTGGTCGCTCGGGCCCGTCGCGTTCATCGGCGTATCACTGCTGTCAGTGTTCGTCGCCGTCGCACCGACCGTCGACAAGCTCAAGCGCGGCCTGAAATACCAGTTCGGCGGCACCGTGCTGGTGTTCACCGTGATGCTGGCCGATATCCAGTACCGGCTCTGGGAGGCCGGCCACACGCTCGACCCGGGTGCGCCGGTGATGGGTGTCGCCGGCTTCACACCGCCGCTGTGGGGGCAGTACCAGGTCGCCAACATCACTAGCGTCTCCCGGTTCGGCCTCGGCGCGTACATGGCCGCCACGGCCGTCGGACTGCTTGCGGTTTCGTACTACTACCGCGACCAGGCGGCGACGTTCAACGAGCTGCCGGCCCGAATTCGCAACGGGCTCACCGGGCTTCCCGACGCCGTTCGGGACCGTGACGACGATACTGACGATGAGGAAGGCGCCCCGCATCACCCGACGACCACCGCAGCCGAACCTGACCAACCCGAAACCCACTCATGAGCCCACTGCCCCACGATTTCGAGCGCGTGTTTGCCGTCGCTACCGCGGTCCTGCTCGTGCTGTCGGTCGTGGCTGTCGGGATGGCCAGCGCCGACGAGGCCGACGGCACCCGCGACGACCTCGCCTTCGACCCCGACGTGCCCGACACCGACTCGTTCACCACCCCGTCGGCTGACGGCACCGCGACGGTCGACGGCCAAACGTACGACAGCGCGCAGGCGGCGGTCGACGCCGCAGACTCCGGCGACACCGTCACGCTCGACGGTCGTTTTAACGAGACGCTCGTCGTCAGGACGCCGAACGTCACGCTCTCCGGGAGCGGTTCCGCGTCGACGCTGTTGCACGGTGATGGCGAGGGCGATGTGCTCGCCGTCGAAGCACAGGGTGTGACCGTGTCGGATATCTGGGTCCGCAACAGCGGCTACAGCACCGCGACGAATGACGCCGCGCTATTCGTCAACGCAAGCGAGGTCACTGTCCGCGACAGCCGCGTGACCGACATGACCTTCGGCATCTGGCTTGACGGTGTCGATGACGCCGAGATACAGAACAACACCATCGTCGGCCGTGAGGAGATAACGCAGTTGACCAGACGCGGCAACGGCATCCAGATCTGGAAGACCGAGGACAGCGTCATCCGGAACAACGACATCACCACCGTCCGGGACGGGCTCTACTTCAACTGGGCGAAAGACGTCAACGCCAGCGCGAACACGATGTGGGACCTCCGCTACGGCGTCCACTACATGTACTCGGACGACTCGCATCTGCGGGATAACACCGCCTTCGACAACGACGTCGGGTACGCGCTGATGGTGTCGAAACACCTCGTCATCGAGGACAACGTTGCGGTGAACAACAGCGGACAGTCCGGCCACGGTATCCTCGTCAAGAGTATCGACGACACGGACATCCGCGGCAACCACCTCGTCGACAACGAGAACGGGCTGTTCGTCTACAACTCCGTCAGCAACCGCATCATCGGAAACCTCGTCGTCGGCAACAACATCGGCGTCCACATCGCCGCGGGGAGCACCGACGGCACCGTGACCGAGAACAGTTTCATTCGCAACAACAGGCCGGTGCTCGCGGTGATGAGCGACCAGGTCCACTGGAACGAAAGCGTCGGGAACTACTGGTCCCGGGCGAACCCGACGGACGTTGATGACGACGGTGTCGGCGACACCCGCTACCAGCCGGCTGGGACGGTCCAGCAGGTGACCGCCGAAAAGCCCGCAGCACGGGTGTTCGCCAGTAGCCCGGCCTTCGACGCCGTTCGGCTGGCTGAGTCGTCCGTTCCAGTCGTTCAGTCGCCCGGCGTGGTCGATGCCCGCCCGCTCACCGAACCACCCCACGAGAACTGGAGGAGCTACTATGAACGTGATTGACGTCGACGACGTATCGAAAGCCTACGGCGATGTGCAGGCGCTTGACGGACTGAGTCTGTCTGTCGAACAGGGAGCCACCCTCGGCGTGTTCGGCACGAACGGGGCCGGCAAGACGACGCTGTTCAAACTGCTCGTCGGGCTGAACCGACCGGACGAGGGGAGCGTCTCAGTCGCCGGTGCGGACCCGACCGACGGGACCGCCGTCCGCGAGCGAGTGCGCTACCTGCCGGAACACGCCGGCTTCCCGCCGAGCCTGACCGGCCGCGAAATACTCAGCTTCCACGCCCGGATGCGCTCGGTGCCCCGGGAAGACCGGGCCCACCACGTCGAGCGCATCCTGCACACCGTCGGACTCGCAGACGCCGCGGACCGACGCGTCGGCGGCTACTCCAACGGGATGAACCGACGGCTCGGCCTCGGCACTGCGCTCGTCGGCGAGCCGGCCGTGTTGATACTCGACGAACCGACAGCAGGGCTCGACCCCGACGGCATCCGGGCGTTCCACGAGGTCGTGGAAGCCCTGGCAGCCGAGACGGACGTGACTATCGTTTTCTCCTCACACGCGCTCGGGGAGATTCAGCGGCTCTGCTCGGCGGCGGTCATCATCGCCGACGGACAGGTGGCAACCGCGGGGCCAGTCGAGGAGCTTCGCCGCGCTGCCGCCGACGAGGTGACGGTGTCGCTGTCGCTTGCGTCCGAGGCGGCTGCAAGCGATGTGGCGACCGACCTCGGGACCTCCGAGGCAGTGTCCACCGTCAGCCGCTCCGGTGCGGACGTGACGGCACGGACCACGCCGGCTGATGCTTACGACCTCCTGACCGCCGTCGGTGAGGGGGCCAACATCGACCGCTTCGAGGTCCGCGAACCAGGCCTCGAAGCCGCGTTCCACGAGGCCGTCGGGGCGGATAACGGCGATGGCTCCGGCTCCGACAGCACAGCGTCGGCAGCGGCTGCGGAGGCGGCGACCGAGGACTCGGGAGGTGAGCCGGCATGAGCGAGGACGAGTCATCGACGGACCCGGCCCCCGACGGCGGCGTCGTTTCGGTCGACGCTCCAGCCACCCGGTTACACGACGGTGGAACCGAGGGGCATACGGCCACGGATACGACCGACGAATCGGCGCTCGCCCGGCTTGCCGACAGCAGTCTGCTGACCATCGCTCGTCGGGAGTACCGGCTGGCCGTCCGGAGCCGGTGGGCGCTCGGCGTGGCGCTGCTGTTCGGCCTCTTCACCACCGCAGTCGTCCAGTTCGGCGCGAGCTCGGTCGGCCCGGGTCGGTTTGACGCGGTGGTTGCGACTATCGCCGAACTCGGCGTCTACCTCGTCCCGCTGACCGCGCTAGCGGTCGGCTACGACGCCATTGTCGGTGCCGACGAGCGCGGCTCGCTCGAACTCATGCTCGCGCTCCCGGTCACGAAAGGCCGTGTCGTCGTCGGCACTGCCATCGGCCGGGCGGCGGTGCTGTCCGGCGCGATGTTGCTCGGCTTCGTTCCCGGTGCGCTGCTGACTGTCCGCTACATCGGCCTCGCCAGCGTTGGCCAGTACGCGGCGGTCGCCCTCGCAGCGGTGTTGACCGCCTGTGCGATGCTCGGCGTGGCAGTACTCGTTTCGACGGTCGCACGGACGAAAACGCACGCGCTCGGTGCCGCACTGGCCATCTGGTTGTGGGTCGCGCTGTTGCACGACCTGATGGCGCTAGGGGCCGTCGCGGGGTTCGACCTCGGGTCCGGCGCTATCGCCGCGGCGATACTGCTCAACCCCGTGGACTGTTTCCGGGTACTCGCGCTCGCGCAGGTGGACGTGGTCGCCGGCGGCTTCGGGAGCGTGCTGGCACAGGCCGGGCTGACCACGCCAATGGTCGCTGCGGGACTCGTCGCGTGGGTCGTCGTGCCCGTCGGCGTCGCCGCGAAACTCATTCAGCGGCGGCGTCTCTGAACCTAAATCGACTGCAGCGCTGTTTCTTCTGGTTCCTCGAACAGACTGGCGACCCGTTCCGTCGTCTCGGTACGCTCGTGAGCGTTTTCCAGAAGGACGGTTTCGCTAGGGAACAGCTGCTCGCCGAGTTCGAGGCCGTGGTCCCGCGCAGTCGACCCCGTAACGGTGAGATAGACGCCGAGGCCGGTCGCCGCGATGTCTGCCTCTTCCTCGCCGCCCTCCGTGGGATACGTAAAGGAGACGCCATCGAGCGCACTCGTTCCGAGGACGGCTTCAACGAGCCGTTCGTACCGCGGTGAGATACAGAGTTCACCCTCGTAGTTGGTGACGAAATCCCGGTCGAGAGGCCCGTCCTGTGTGTCCATGACCTCCGGCGTCGCTAGCAGTGTGTGATACACTGTATCGCCCAGCCCGGTCACGACCCGCACGTCGGTGTCGAGCGGATCGATGCGGTCGTTGATCTCGTGGATGGCGGTCAGCGGTTCGTCCCGAAGCTGAACGACTTCCTCGAGCACGAGGTCGGCGCTGTCGAACCCGAGCGCAAACTCGTGTGTCCGGAGCGCCCGGAACGGTTCCTCGCGGCCGACCAGCTGGACGTCACCGTGTTCGGTCGGGACGGTGACGCTGTCGAAGACGATCCGTCGGGGCATCCCGTCGCGGTCGTCACGGAGCAGCGTATACTCTGGCTTGTATGGCGCATCGAGCGAGGAGTAATCGCTGATGCGATGGTACACGTCGGCGACCGCGTCCTGATTGCCTTTGGTGACGGCCTTCTCGTAGCGAAGCGTCGAGATGATATCGTCGGCCAGGTCGGTCGTCCCCGTGCGTCCGGCGAGTCGCTCCAGCACTGCTTCGAGGGGCCGGCCCTTGCGCGGGACGGCCACTCTCGTCGTCGTCATTATGCAGGCACAGACGGGGGACCGGTAAAACGAGTTCGGTTAGTCGCCGCCGCCGATGACCGACGACAACTGTTCGCGCCACTCTTTGAGCTCTTCGATCTCCGATTCGGTTTCGTTTATCCGGTCAGCGAGTTTCCCATCGTCAATCTCCTCGCGGAGGGCTTCGATGTCGTCTTCGAGATCGTCAAGCTGCCCTTCGACGCTCTCGACTTCTCCGGAAAGCTCGTCGACCTTGTCGGAGGCGGACGTGGCTGTATTCGTCGCCGACTGGACCTCGTCCTGAAACCCTTCCAAGGCCTCTTCGAAGGAATCGAGGCGCTCGCCGAACTCCTGAATCATGTCCTCGCCAGTGCCGTTCTCCTCGAGGAACTCTTCGAGGGCATCGGTGTACGCACGGAGGTCTGCAACATCGCTCTGGATGCGCTGAATCCGAGCATCATTGACGCCGCCAGTGTCGCTGTCGTCCTCAGAAACGGCGTCAAGCGCGCGCTTGAGGAGCTTCACGTCTTCGGGTGAGACGTTCTGATCGCGGATTTCCTGTGCCATCGTCGCAACGACAGCGCCGGATTGTACCTCGGAGTCCGCCGGTGCGGCGTTGCTCTCTTCGGGGGCTTCGACACTTGCGTCCGGGTTGTTCGGGTCCGAAAGGTCGAGCGTCTCGATATCCTCGTCGTCATCGTCTTCGAGACCGGGAACGCTGTCAGCGTCACCAGCGATGACGTCTCGGACAGCCTCGTCGCCGCCTCCGACGAGGTCCTCCTGGTCTTCATCCAGTGGCGGGTCCACACTCTCGATTTCGGGTTCCGTCAAGAATTTCTCGACGTCGTCGGTGCCCGTCGCACGAATGCCGTAGACAGTCGTGTAGTCGGCTTCGGCTTCAAGTTCCTTCTCGAAGGCGATCCGGTTTTCGTTGATGTCCCAGTACTCGCTGCCGTACTCGGGGTGGAAGCCCAGATCCTCGACTGCCACGTCGTCTGGAACAGTGTCGACTAGCCTGACTGTCACCGGAACGGACCGCCGCGAAGTGAGATTAAACGCTATCGCGGGCACGGGAAACTCGTCCGCCTCGAACCGCTTGGTCACTGTCACACCATCGGCAGCGACAGTGACTTCGTCGTAGGCTTGCGAATTGCTCATGGTCTGTATGGTCTCAGCAATAGTATTAAAGGTACGTACCTGACCAACATTTACGCCTTTTTTGTATACGACGGTCATTAATATAATGTGTTAGGCGTAAGCTCAGTAACACGAACAGGGCGTGAGACAGGAAGGATTGATAATCCGTCTGCTCAGCACTGGCAGACCGCTTTCAGTCGAGGTCGTACCGATCGCCGATTTCAATGATTGAAAACGTCGAGGGATACTCGAAGCTGTTGGCGTGGTTGTGCAGGACGGTCGGCTCCGTTGTCATTCCCTTCCACATGTCCCAGTGGGTCGGGATGAGGGTGTCCAGCTGGAGTTCGTTCGCGGCTTCGATAATCATGTTCTCGTCGTTGTACCACTGCGTTCTCGTCGGTTCGCCGGTCTCCTTGTCGTCGATCATCCCGACCGTCCCGAACGCGAGAACGCCGACGTCAATGTCGTAGCGCTCGCCGACAGACTCGAACTCGCCGGGGCGGGCGTCGCCGCCGTGGAAGAACGTACCGGCGTCGTGTTCGAACACGTACGACACCGGGTGCTCGGCGTCGGGATCGTTGGCCGGTTCGACGTGAACTTTCAGGTCGCCGATTTCGAGCGTGTCCCCCTCCGTGACTTCGTGGAACTGGTCGTCGGTGACGCTATAGTTCTCCAGCCACGCCTCCTCTCGGATAACGTCGTGACCACTGTCAGTCGTATAGTAGTCCGCGCCCGTCCCGGCGAGAATCGGCGCTTGTGACGGCCCGTGAACGTGGTCGGTATGCTCGTGGGTACCCAGAACCGCGTCGCACTCGGTGATGTCTTCGGGATTGAACGGCACTGGGACCATCCGGACGGTTCGCGGCGGGTCGCCCGTGCCGAGATACGGGTCGATGAAGACGGTCGTCCCGCCACTGGATTTCACGATGAAGCCGTTACAGCCCAGATACCAGATCGCCAGTCCGTCGGGTGTCGCCGACTCCACCGCACGCGGGAGCCAGTCGTCCCAATCAGATTCGACTGTCATGTCGGGAGATGCCACGCCCGGTCGCTAAGATGTTTCGAAGACGCCGGGCCGTCGGTCGCTGGCTGCTGTACGGATACTTCGGCCAGCAATTCGAACCGACCTCCGCAGTCGCCGATGGCTTTCGGTCGTCGTGGGGCCTCTCGCTGTCTGAGAACGGAGCCCTCGGTTTATTTACCAACTGAGAGAAATACAACCTGTATGTACGATCACATTCTCCTCGCCTCGGATGGAACAGAAGCTTCAACCAACGCCGAGTCCCACGCGATTTCCCTCGCAGCGGAACACGGTGCGGCCCTCCACGTGCTGTATGTCGTTGACGAGGACGTGTACACGGCCTACAGCGGTGACGAATACGTCGACGAATCGGAGGGACCCGAGCATGGTCTCGAAGAGACGGGTCAGGAGACGCTGGCCCGGATACAGGCCGACGCGGAGGCGTCGGGCGTCGACGCAACGACGACCCTGAAACACGGACGGCCGGCCGAATCCATCATCGAAACCGCTGACGAGGCGGACGTCGATCTGCTCGTGCTCGGGACGAAGCGGCGGCCGGCGGAGTACCGGAGTCTCCTCGGCAGCATCACCGACAAAGTGCTCAGGCTGAGCGAGCGACCAGCGGTCGTGGTGAAAACCGAAGTCGAGGAGTAACCCTCAGTCGGTCAAGTGTTTCGCTGACTGGCAATAGCTGTCGGCGGCATCGGCGCTCCTGACCGGCAGCTTCAGGGTCGGCGAAAAGTACGACCGCGAGAAATACCGGGGTTCAGTCCTCGCAGCAACCGCCGGCTTTCTGGCCGAAGTCGACAGCCAGTTCCTCGGACACGATCTCGTTGAGTTCCTGCAGGCGCAGTTCGAGTTCGTTCTGGGCCTCAAGATAGTCGCTCATCACCGGGATATCATGGAGTTCCTCCTGCTTTTGCTGGACCTTCCGGAGGTCCTCCTGAGAGGCGTTCCCGGTCTGGCGGGCGAGCATGAACTCCTCGCGGATCTGCTCGAACTCCTTGATGGCCGCCTGCGCCTCGTCGTGGTTTTCGACGGCGTCTTTCGTCTCCTTGAATCGCTGGTACACCGGGAGCTCGGCGATTGCTTCGCCGAACTCTGTAGCGAGTGCCTCGACGCGGTCACCGTCGATGTCAGCGGCGGTATCGGTCTCGATACTCATCGCTATATTGTATGGACTCGGGCGGTATAGGCCTGCCGAAACCGGGTTGTTATACGCAGGACAGTGCCTCAGTGCTAGCACAATAGGCTGCGTCTGTTACGTTGGGCAGGACCCGGAACTGTGGTTCCAGTTGCACATAGCCAGCCTTGCTCGGTCTCGATATGGCGAACCGGAGTTATCAGTGGTTGTAATCAGCCAGAAATGATATATCCTGCCCGTGGGTCCTTACAATAATGGCTAAACAAGCTACAACGAGCAGACTGTTGCCGGAATCTATGGACAACAGTGGAGAGTTCTGGCTTCACGCATTCGAATCGCTTGTGGCAGATTTACCGGAGCCGGCGTTCGTGGTCGACGCGGACGGCGATATCACGCACTGGAACCAGGCGGTTGAAAACATCCTTGGGCTCCCGGCGAGCGAGGCTGTCGGGATGAACGCATACGACGTATTCGGCACAGAGGGACAGGACGAGACGCTCGCCCAGGAAGTCATCAGGACTGGGGAGCCAGTCCGGGAAGACGAGTTCCGCTCCGCAGAACGACCCGACGGGACGATGGCACACGCGCGAGCGGTGGCTATTCCGCTCATGGGTCCCGGCGGGGACGCTATCGGTGCCTTAGAGCTACTGATCGATTTCAGCGATATCGTCGAACAGCGTGAGGCGCTCCAGAGCCTCCAGTCACAGATGGCGACGGACGTCGAGTCAGCGGTCGGCGAAATCGGCGACTCCGCCGCGGCCGTTACCGAGCAGTCCGACGATATCAAGCAGATGGCCGGCGAGCAGTCTGAAAACCTCGATGAGGTCCAGTCCGAGGTCTCCGGGTTCAGTGCGACTGTCGAGGAAATCGCCTCCAGTGCCGAGGAAGTGAGCAGCCAGAGCGGTGAGGCCAGGGAACTCGCCGAGGAATCCGTCGAGACAGCCGAGGAAACCATCGAACGCGTCGAAGACGCGACTGAATCCGCCGAACAGGTCGCGTCCGACTCGACGGAACTCCGGGGCCATATCGAGGAGATCGACGAGTTCGTCGAGGTGATCAACGACATCGCGGACCAGACGAATATGCTGGCGCTGAACGCCAACATCGAAGCCGCGCGAAGCAACAGCGACAGCGACGGGTTCGCGGTCGTCGCCGACGAGATCAAGGAACTGGCCGACGAGTCCAAACAGCACGCTGACGAAGTCGAGCGCATCGTCGGGGAGGTCCGCGAGATGGCCGACAGCACCGCCGAAAACGTCGAGGAGACGACGGACGCGATTCAGCAGGCACTCACCGACATAGAGACGGTGCTAGACAACCAGCAGGCCATCGTCGACGCGACCTCGGAGACGGAACAGGGCATCGGCGAAGTCGCGGCGGCGACGGACGACCAGGCCGCAAGCGCCGAAGAAATCGCTAGCATGATCGACGAAATCGCCCAACGTGCCGCCGAGGTGTCCGAGTCCATCGACGAGCTGGCTGACGCAAACGAGACCCAGCACCGACTGGCGCAGGACCTAGAAGAAAACGTCGAGCGGGTCGAGCGCCGACTCGCCGAGATTATGGAGTGACTGGCGCTCATCGAAACACGGGGGTTATGACTCTCGAACGGATACAGGGGTGCAATGAGTCAAGAGCGGACTGACGGCGACCTCCGGAACACTGGACTGTCGCTCAAGCACGACCGCGAGTGGGATTACGAACTCGACCGAATCGTCGAGGCCGTCGAGGAACGCGACGCAGAGAAAGTGGGACTGCAGTTCCCCGAGGGGCTGAAGCGCCGTGGCCCGGCCGTGGCCGATGATCTCCGCGAGGAACTGCCTGACGACGTGACGGTGTTGCTCTCGGGCCAGCCCTGCTACGGTGCCTGTGACCTCGATACGTACATGATGCGCCGGACGGACGTGTTCGTCCACTTCGGCCACTCGCCGATGAAAGAATCGGACAAGATCATCTACGTCCCGCTGTTCTCCAACGTCGACGTCTTCCCCATCATGGAGCAGGCCCGCGAGGAACGGCTCGCCGACCCCGAAGACGACCCTGATGTGGGGCTCGTGACAACGGCCCAGCACATGAACAAGTTCGACGAAATGCGCGAGTGGCTGGAAGAGCGTGGCTACACGGTCCACACGCGGCGCGGCGACGAGCGACTGACCCACGAAGGACAGGTGCTCGGCTGTAACTACGCCAGTGCCGACGTTGACGCCGACCAGATGCTGTATGTCGGTGGCGGGAAGTTCCACCCGCTTGGGCTGGCGATGGAGCACCCGGAGAAACACGTCGTCATCGCCGACCCCGTCAACAACGTCGTCACCGTCGCCGACACGGAGAAGTTCATGAAACAGCGCTACGGCGCGGTCCACCGCGCGATGGACGCCGAGTCATGGGGCGTCATCTTCTGCACCAAGATCGGCCAGGGTCGCTGGGACCAGGCCCAAGAGATTGTCGAAAACAACGAAAACGCCTACCTCATCACCATGGACGAGGTGACACCGGACCGGCTGACGAACTTCGGGATGGACGCCTACGTTAACACCGGCTGTCCCCGAATCACCACCGACGACGGCCCGCAGTTCAAGAAGCCGATGCTCACGCCCGGCGAGTACGAAATCGCTATCGGCGAGAAACCACTGGACTCCCTGGAGTTCGACACCTTCCACGGCACCTGGTAGCGCCAGTTTTCACCGGTGATAACAAGGGGCATACTGTCTTGTAGCGCGGGCGCTGATACGGTCCATGGCTTCTACAGAGGACGCTGTTATCTATCAGGACGTTTTTGAGGCGAGTCCGGACCCGATTATGATCCACGACGCCGACACCGGAACCGTCGTCCGGGCCAACCAGGCCGCGGGCGCGCTCCTGGGGTGTACTCCAGACGACATCGTCGGGATGCACGTCGGCGAGTTCAGTCCGCCGGGGTTCTCCACGGCGGACGCAAACGACCTGATAGCCGAGGCAGCCACGTCAGGTTCGGCGCAGGTCGAGTGGGTAACGGAGGGACCCGACGGCACGGACCAACTGGTCGAGGTAACGCTCAAGCGAGCCGCTCTCGGCGACGAGACCCGTGTTGTGGCGTTCATTCACGATGTGACCAGCATCCGCGAGCGGGAACGAAAACACGCAGAACAGAGCGAACAGCTCCACACCCTGATGGGGAATCTCCCTGTCGTGGTGTTTACGCTAGACCCGGACGGCGTGTTCACGTATTCAGCCGGGAAGGGGCTGGAAGGGCTCGGAATGGAACCCGGCGACCTCGAAGGGACATCGGTGTTCGAGACGTACAGCGAGTATCCGGACATCATCACCGCCGTCGAGAAGGCCCTCGACGGAGAGGAAGTCCGCGTGACACAGGAAGTCGACGACCTCGTCTTCGAGACGTGGTATCGACCGGTGTTCGACGACAGCGGACAGCTCAAACAGGTCGTCAGTGTAGCTAGAGATATCACCGCCCTCAAACGCCGCGAGGAGCGCGTCGAGGCGCTCAGCGACGCGACGAACGAACTGCTGTACAGCCGCACAGAGACTGCGGCCGCGGACACAGTCACACAGATTGCACAGCGTATCGTCGACCAGCCGCTCGCCGCGATATGGTCCCACGACAGCGGCGACGACACGCTCTATCCAATCGGCGCGACAGCAAAGGCGACCGACTTCGCCGGCGTGGAAACGGCGGCGGATCTCCCGCCGATGGGGCCAGACAGCGACGAGAACCGTATTTTCCACACCAGCGAGCCGACCGTTATCGAGGATTATCAAAAACTGTCGAACCCGTCAGCGCCGGCGATGCCGATGCGGACGCTCCTGTGTCTCCCGCTCGATGACCAGGGGATGCTGTGTATCGGGTCCGAGACCGTGGCGTCGTTCGACGGCGACGAGCGGTTCCTGCTTGAGATTCTTGCGAGTACGGCGGCTGCCGCGCTGGAGCGAATCGAACGCGAGACGCGGCTCAAGTCCAAACAGGCGGAACTGGAGCGCTCAAACGAGGCGCTCCAGCAGTTTGCTTACATCGCGTCGCATGACCTGCAGGAACCCCTCCGGATGGTGTCGAGCTATGTCGACCTGCTGGACAGCGAATACGGTGACGACCTCGACGACGAGGC
>NZ_JAAOHT010000039.1:0-38253 GCF_011440255.1 Haloarcula sp. JP-Z28
ACGGCAACCCCGAGATGCTCGACTCCATGGTTGAGTTCGCCGGCATCGGCGGCCTGCTCGAAGACACCGTCAGCGCCGACGAGATCCAGACGTTCAAGCCAGCAGCAGAGCTGTACCGTCACGCAGCGGAGCGAACGGCGACCAACATCGAGGAGATCGCCCACGTCACCGCAGGCTATTTCGACGTGTACGGGGCGATGCACGCCGGGATGCAGGGTGTCTGGGTCAACCGCGACGACGGCCCGTGGGACGCCTTCGCCGGCCAGCCAGACCTCACTATCGGGTCGTTCCACGACCTTCACGACGAACTGACCTGAGGAGTCGAACCGGTATATTGTGGTTCCGGTTGGGCGGGTCTATCGAGGGAGGCAGAACGCCCTGTTCGGAATCACTGTCCGTACCCGGCGTAGAATTGCTAGAAAACCAATGGAGTCGATCGGAGCGGCACTCTCGGCCGAACAGCCTTCGAGTGAGAGCGAGGATAGCCGTTCGGTCAGGAGACGTGTTGGAGGTGGCTCGAGGAAACTGTCCCAATCAGAACAGTCGCTCAATCAGGTCCTCATCCGTGTCTCACCGCTCACAGTGGTGGGTGAAGCTATTCGCCGTCAAGCGCATGTATCCACTATCTCGGATCAACATAGCAAGCTACCAGTCCGACAATTCAGTATCACTACCCGCGCATAAGCTTCAACACTTCGTCGACGACATCGGTTTCGACGGCGAGAATATACTGCTCCTCAGCCTTCAGAACCGTATCAGCTCCCGCGAGTTCCGTTCGGTCCGCCGTCGAGATCAGCAGGCTGCCGGACGGAAGCGCAATTTCGTCGAGACGACGCCCCGCCACAGGAGCGGACGGGGCGACGGTTACCTTGATGATATCGAGGTCTGCGGTCGGATAGACGAGTGTCCGGATGTCTTCCCCGGTCAGGATATCTGCCGCGTGGTCCCCACCGAGATATTCGGGTAGCAGCGTTGCGTCGACGACTTCATCGTACTCATGATCCGCCTCCGTCTCCGCTCTCGCGATGGTCCGAATCGAGGGCGCGTACTGCTGGGCTTCCATGCAGATGGCGAGGTTCGTGCCCGGTTCGTCGGTGAGCGCTGCGATAGCGTCGGCCTCGGCCAGGTCGGCCTGTTGCAGAATCGACGGTCGCGTGGCGTCACCGTGGATGACCGGCCCGATATACGCATCTGACAGCGCCTCGACGCGCTCCTCGTCGGACTCGATCAGCAGTACGTCGTGACCCTGATCGACGAGGTTTTCGGCGGTCTGTTTCCCGACGCGGCCGCCGCCGGCGATGACGAATCGCTTTGTCTGGGCCATTAGCCTACTGTTGACAACGTGCCATCTTCAATGCCCCGACAGTTCCAACCGACTGAGAACACAGTCGGCCGTACTGGGGGCCAGTCAGCAGAAGCTTTTATCAAATCCCCTCACAGTTCTTACAATAGAAGAACTAACCCCGGTACTCAAATGGACCGAATAGAGTACATACAGCGTATGATGGACGGCGCGCCGATTACAAACAGGATGCATGAGTAAGAGCCAGACGCGGTCGCCCGAAGCTGAACTTGGGCTACTTGACGCGACGATGATCGGGATGGGTGCGATGATCGGGGCCGGTATTTTCGTGTTAACGGGGTTGGCTGCCGAAATCGCTGGACCAGCCGCGATCCTCGTTTTCGCACTGAACGGCGTCGTGACGGCATTCACGGGACTGTCCTACGCGGAGCTTGCCGCCTCGATTCCGAAGAGCGGCGGTGGCTACGCGTTCGTGCGGGAGATATTCGACGACTTCGCCTCGTTCATCATGGGCTGGATGCTCTGGTTCGCCTACATGATTGCGGGGGCACTGTATGCGCTGGGCTTTGCGCCGAACTTTCTCGAACTGTTGCACGTCTACGACGTGGTCCCGTCACCGGACGAGATCGGCGCCGTTGCGGTTCCGGTCATTGATGCAGGGCTCCCACCGGCCTTTTTGCTGGCGTTTATCGCGGTTCTGGGCCTCGTGGCGCTCAACGCCGTCTCGACGGCTGCCAGCGGTAGTGTCGAGACGATTTTCACAATCATCAAAGTCTCCATTCTGGTCGTGTTCGTCGCGTTCGGGCTCACTTCACCGATGTTTTCGGGGGCCGAATTTCAGCCGCTGTTTCCGGAAGGGAGTGGAGCGGCTGCCGTCTTGCCGGCGATGGGACTCACTTTCATCGCTTTCGAGGGATACGACCTCATCACCACTGTCACGGAGGAAGTACAGAACCCGCGGGAAAACATCCCCAAAGCGATTTTTATTAGCCTCGCTGTGACTGTCGTCGTCTATCTGGCCGTTGTGACAGTCGCCATCGGGACGCTCGGGGCCGAGGGACTCGCCGACGCTGGCGAAGCCGGCATCGCCACGGCAGCAACATCGTTCATGCCGACCGGCCTACCGATTATCCAGAACGGTGGGGCACTCATCGTCTTTGGCGCTGTGTTCTCGACGCTCACTGCCCTCAACGCCGTCGTTATCGCGTCGTCACGCGTCGCGTTCTCGATGGGGCGTGAAGGGCAGTTACTCCCCTCGATTGGCCAGATACACCACCGCTACGGGACGCCGTTCGTCGCCATCCTCACCAGTGCCATCGTGATGCTTGGCTCAGTCGCACTGCCGACACAGAGCGCCGGCAATATGTCGAGCCTGTTCTTCCTGCTCTCGTTTATTATCGTCAACGTCGCGGTCATCAGACTCCGCAGGGAACGACCGAACATGAACCGGCCGTACGAGATGCCGTTCTACCCGGCACCGCCGATAATCGGTATCGCACTCAATCTGATTCTGACGGGGGTGCTGATAGAGTTCCTGCTCCGGACGGATCCACTGGCACTGGGACTCAGCGTCGCATGGATCTTGCTCGGCGCAGTCGTGTATTTCGCCCTCAAACGGATAAGACAGCAATCAGACCGTGAACAAGCGACTGCCGTCAGCGAAATAAAACCCGAGGCTGAAGACTAACTCATGACCCGAACACTCGATATTATCATCGCAGGCGGTGGACGCGTCGGTTTCCAGACAGCCGAGATACTCGCCGACCGCGGTCACGATGTGACGATTATCGAACGCGACGAGCGGATGGTTTCGGATATCGCCGATCAGTGGGTAGCAACGGTTATCCAGGGTGACGCGACGAATCCGGACATCATCGAACAGGCAGGCATCGAGCGAGCGGACGCAATTGCCGCGCTCACAGGTGAAACCGGACTGAACCTTGCGGTCTGTTTAGCTGCTGCGGAGCTGACGCCCAACATCCGAACGATTGCACGCATCGACCGCACAGCCGGTGAGGCGTACACCCGATTTGTCGACGCGGTGGTCTTTCCCGAACGGGCCGGTGCGAGGGTGGCAGCAAACGAAATCCTGGGGAGCGATGTCCAGACGCTTGCCGACGTGACTGGCACCCTCGATATCATGCTCGTCCGCGTTACTGACGGCGCTCCGGCCGCCGGAAAAGCACTCACAGACGTCCGCTTTCCCGAAGGCACCGTCGTTGTGTCCGACGATAACGGTGAGCGGATCGCCCGTGCCGACACGACCCTGACACCGGGGAGCCGCTACGTTATCGCCGTTGAACCTGATGTCGTCGATGAGGTACTGAACTTGATGCGCGGCTAGTGACCCGCAGTCAGCCTTCCCTCATCGCTGCGCGCTCCGTGTGATACGCTCTTTTCCACGGACAGCCGCGGGCAGTCGGGATGCGACGCAGGAGTGCGTGAAAATTTGTCGCTGCAGTACGACCAGCCGCGGCACTTAGACGCGCCGGGATAGCGAGGTCCGTAGTTCGCCGGCAAGCTCCCGGTGCCCGTCTTCGGCGAGGCTGTCGGTGACGACCTTCAGCGCAGCCGCGGAGCCGCCGACGTAGAGACTCCCGCCGTCTTTCTCGACCACCACTACATCAGTCACTTCGGCGACGGCCCGGAGGCTTGCCCGGGCGTCGTCGGTCACATCCCCGAGCAGGAACGTGAGTGTCGCGCCGTCGTCGGTCCCGCCGGCGACCGTCTCGCCGAGCGCCTGATGACGCGCCACTTCCCGCAGCGTCACGTCGGTCAGTTCCGCCACGGTGGGACCGGAGTCGGTCTCCGGTCGTGTCGTCCGCTCGTCACCGAGCGCGTCGGCAACTTTGACCACGTCGTGGGTTTCACGAGTGTCGTGAGTTCGGATGATGTGTGCGCCGCGTTCCGCTTCCATCGTCGCCGCGGCCAGTGATACGGCGAGTTGGTTCTCCGTCTCGGGCTGGTCGGCCAGATCGCCAAGGAAGTCCTCGCGGTTGGTCGCGGTGAGCATCGGCCGGTCGAAGGCGCGGAACTCCCGGAGGCGGCGGAACATCTCCCAGTTGTCCTCGAACTCCTTGCCGTCGTACCAGCCGCCGAACGCCGGGTCGATAATGGTCTTATCCGTGAACCCGTCCCGCTGGAGCGCCTCGAAGATGTCGTCGATGGTTTTCAGCGCACCGGGACTGGCCAGGTCCGGCGGACTGGCCATCTTGACGACCGGCATATCGTGGTCTTCGACGACACCTTTCATCTCCGGGTCGGCGAAGCCACACACGTCGTTGATAAGGTCGAAACCGTGGCCGATCGCTTCCTCGGCCACCTCAGCATAGCGCGTTTCGAGCGACAGCGGCACGTCGGCGTCGAGTTCGTCGACGAGCGGCGCGACCTCTTCGAGCCGGTCTTTCTCCATCTCGACCGGTTTGGACTCGTATTTGGGGTTCGCTGACTGGAGGCCGACATCAATGATGTCCGCGCCGGCGGGGACGAGGTTCTCCTCGATAGCCTCGGCGGCTTCCGCGGGGTCCAGATACACGCTCGGCTTGTACCCGGAGTTCGAACTCATGTTCAGCACGCTCATGACGCGTGTCGGGTGACCATCGCCCACCGGGAGGCCGTCGATTTCGACCGTTCGCATACCGCTCTCTGAGGACTGTGGATACAAAGGTCTCGCGGCATCGGCGAAACGGCAACGCCACGCGACATATCACTGATACAGAATCACCGAGTTTTTATATTCATGCATGAATTGTACGGGATGGGTGGGGAGTTAATGATCAGATTCGATCTCGATTCGTTCGAGGCTGTAACACAGCAGCTGATGGCTGCGGAGTCCGAGCGAGAGATCTGTGAGATCGCAATGTCCGGAGTTTCGTCTGTGTTCGACGTGCCACTCGGAGCGCTGTGGCTGTATGATAGCGACGCTTCGGAACTGCAGTTGGCTGCGTCGACGGAGCGGGCGGACGAGGTGTTCGACCGGCCGGTGACGTACCGACCCGGCAACAGCCTCTCGTGGGAGGCGTTCGAGCAGGACGATGTCCGGACGTACTCCGAACTCGACGACGAGCGAAGCCAGTACAACGAAAACTCCCCCGTCAGTAGCGAGATCATTCTGCCGCTCGCCGAGTACGGGGTTATCAACATCGGGTCGCTGACCCCAGTTACATTCGACGATGAAACGGTTCGACTCGCGCGGATGTACGCAACGCACGTTCAGGCGGCACTGCAGAAAGCCGAGCGCGAGCACGACCTCCGCGTCCAGCGCGACCGGATGGAACAGCTCATTGGCGTCGTTTCACACGATCTCAGAAACCCGCTTCACGTTGTCGAGGGGCGACTCGAACTCGTTCGAGAGACCGGCGACCTGTCCCATCTCGACGATGCGGCGGAAGGCGTGGCTCGCATGGAATCGCTCATCGATGACCTGCTGACCCTCGCAAAGAAGGGGTATGCGGTCGAAGACCGAACAACGATTTCACTTGACACCATTGTCGAACGGACGTGGGAGATGGCCAGAACAGCCGACGCAACGCTGAAGATCGAAGGGTCCGCCCCGGTGTTCGGTGACCAGAACCGCCTCAAACAGGTGTTCGAGAACCTCTTTCGGAACGCGGCGGACCACGCTGGCGATGACGTGACCGTCTGGGTCGGTCCGCTTGTCGGCGACGGGGCAGCCGAGAGAGACAGTGCGAACGAGCGAGGCGAGGGCCGAGTGACAGGTTTCTACGTCGCTGACGACGGACCGGGTATTCCAGCCGACAAACTGAACGATGTTCTCTCGGTCGACGCCTTCTCAGGCAGTAACAACGGCCTCGGCCTGTCTATCGTTGCCCAGATCACCGACGCCCACGGCTGGGACATCTCGGTGTCTGAGAGCAGGGCCGGCGGCGCACGATTCGAAGTGACCGACGGGACGAAACCAGTCTCACCGTTTCACTCTTGGTAGCACGGAACTGGCGACTGACAGCGTCTGAACTGGGTGCCAGTGCTGTCCGTGGTGGGATTGACAGATTTATTTGGTCGCCCACTGTATGGTAAGTCAGTGCAGACCCCGGAACAGGACATCGAAGCCGTGCTCAAAGAGTCAGGCCCGGAGTACGAGGGGTTCCAGTTCGAGACCCCGGGTGGGGGCCACCAGAGCGATGTCTACATGGTAACGCTGCGCCACAACGGCGAGGCGTACGAGGTGGTCGTGAAGTTCAAGCCACAGGGCGATGTCCCGTTCGCCGTCGAACCCTGTCTCCACGACTTCGTCGCCGGCCGGACCGATGTCCCTGTTCCACGCATCCTTGTCTACGAGGACAACCCCGACGCCGATGTCCCGCCGTATTTCGTCACCGAGCGTATCCACGGCGAGAATCTGGCCGAGGAGTTCGCCGGGCTTTCGACTGCGGACCGACGGCGGGTGCTGGCCCAGTCCGGCCGGATACTCGGCGATATGCACTCCGAGATCGGGTTTGAGGCGTTCGGTCGGCTCACGCTTCATGACGACCGGATCATCGTGAGTGACTGGATGGGCAACTGGCAGGAGTACTTCGAGAGTCTCACCAGATCCCACCTGTCCCACCTCGATGGGACGCCCTTCGAGGACATGACAGACCGGGCGTGGGACTGTATTGAACCCGCCCTGAGTATGGTGCCCGAAGACGGCGTTCCGCGGCTGGTACACGACGATTTCAGGCCGGCAAATCTGATGTTCGAGCAGACGGAGGAATCGCCGATTACAGCTGTCCTCGACTGGCAGGACGTACTCGCGGCGCTACCGGAGTACAACCTCGCACAGACCGAGTTCCTCTTCATCGACTCGTCGTTTCAGGACCCGGAACGGCGCGAATCGCTCCGAACGGTGTTCCACGAGGGATATCAGGAGATGCGCCCGATGGAGTTCGACGAGGGGTACGAGCAGCGACGGCCCCTCTACCAGCTCTCGACGCTCCTGTGGCGGATGGCCGGCTTCGAGGCCGTCTTCGACGACAAGTCAGGCCTTGCCGCCGCTCGGGCCGAAGCCCAGTACCGCCAGCAGTTCGAGCGGCTCGTCGAGGAGATACAGACGAATTAGCCCGTTTCGGGCGGTTGGCCGCTGTCGACAAGCTCCCACACGGACTCCCAGTCGAGTGTTGTCTGTGCGCCGGATGACTGCGCTGCGAGTGCGCCACAGGCGTTGGCGACTGCGAGCGCACACTCCGGGTCAGTCTCCCGTGCGCTGGCGAGCAGATACCCGGCAGCGAACGCGTCGCCCGCGCCTGCAGTGTCCACAGACTCTATTGGATACCCAGCGTTCGTGACCGTTTGGTCGCCGATGTGGGCCGTTGCGCCGCAGTCCCCGTGCTTGACCACAACTGTCGGCACTGTCTCGAAGAGCCCGCTGTCTCTGGCGTGGTCGGCCTCCCGGTCGTTGCAAAACAGGATCTCCGCATGTGAGAGCACCGATGAGTAATCGCGGTATGGAAGCCGCCGGCCGGGGTCGAAGCTCACCGGAACATCCGCGGCCGCGGCGTCGCGTGCGAGCGTCGCAGCCGTCGTCGGATTTTGGCCGGTCAGGTGGAGGTGGTCGGCCTCGGCTAGGGTCTCGGCCGGGAGGTCCGACGCGTTGAACGCCTCGTTGGCCCCGTCGTTTCCAAGCACCGCGACATCGCCGTTCTCGTCCACGATGAGGTATTTCACGGCCGTCGCCTCGTCCGACTCGATCAGCAACGTCTCGACGCCGGTGGCTGCCAGTTCGCGTTGGGCCATGGTACCGTGGTCGTCCCGGCCGACGCTACCGAGGACTAGCGGGTCCGCATCAAGTCCGGCCAGTGCGACGGCCGCGTTCGATGCGCTCCCCCCGCTAGACTGTGACCGGTCAGTGATGCGCCCCTCGCCGTCGGGCTTTGGAAGGTGGTCGACGTGGAGCGTCACGTCCCAGTTGACGTGGCCGGCACAGATGACGCGCATATCCACGGCTGGGAGGGGCGCTATCATAGCAGTTTCCCACTGCGGTCTATGCAGCATATTTAACACTGACCGGAACGGACCGGCGCACATGGTAACGGTCCCCGATAGCGTCCTCCCAATGAGTTGTCGGACCAGCATACGATTACTACAGCCAGAGGTGACTGCGTGATGCGTCACGGTGTGGCTGTACTCGCTTGCTTGGTCATCGTCGGCTCGCTTCCGCTGTCAGTCGCCGGCGCGAGCGTCAACGCATCGATATCAACCGTTGACGTGTCGCCGTCATCGCCAGCGCCGGGCGAAACCGTCACGTTCGACACGACTGTCCGGAATCTTGAGAGCAGCGATGCCCCGCTCGAAATCAACGATATTGCAATCCGGAAGTCGGGCGGCAGAGGAATCACAGAGTACGAACGCGTCTCGGACCTTGGCTCAATTTCGCCGGGCAGCACACTGGAAGTACCCCTGACCGCCTCGTTTGATTCGGCTGGAAGCAAGGACCTCCGCGTCATCGTGTACGGCCGTGACCGCGGGACTGGCGACAACGTCGAACTCAAATATCCGGTCCAGTTGAACGTTCAGGAGCGGCACCCGCAGATGGATATCACGGTTGACGACTCTGTCGCCGGCGTTGAGTCGACCGGCGAGGTCACCGTCGCAAACGGGCTCGACACCCAGATAACGAACGTTGAGATTGTCGTCGAAGGCGATGGCGTCAAGATGACAAAGAGTCGGACAGTCCGGTCAAGCGTCGCAGAGAACGGCTCGATTACAGCCCCGTTCCGGTTCCGACCCGAATCTGCCGGCGAACACTCACTGACCGCAACGATTAGCTACACTGTTGACGGAGACACTACCCGTAGCACGACACGGACGACAGTCATCGATTCGGACCCGCTACGGAACAGTGTGGAACTCGATACGACTGCGGTCGGCAGCGGCACTGACCGCGCGTTGCGGGTCGCGGTCTCGAACGGGGCCAACGCTCCGCTCTCGGATGTCATGATTAGTGCAACGTCGGAGAACGCGTCGTTCCAGCGTGTCCTGCTTGAGAACATCTCAGCGAGTACGACCCGACAGGTGCGACTGAACGCCACGATGGACGAACCCCGTGCGGATGTCACTGTCACGGCCAACTACGAACTCGGGACTGAAACGGAGCAGATGACGACCGAAACGACGCTCCGATCCGTCCCGGGAACGATCGACCTCACCGGTCTGGACGTGATCCGACAGGGGGGACGCCTCCAGATTTCAGGGAGTGCAAGCAACGTCGGGTCGACGGATGCGGACAGCGTCCTCGTCAGCGTCGTCAACACTGAGAGCGTCACTCCGGCGACCCCGAACCGGGATTACTTCGTCGGCACGGTCCCGGCCAGTGACTTCGTCTCCTTCGACGTGTACGCCCAGACGACGGGGAATGTCACATCGGTACCGCTGGAGGTGACCTACCTCGTCGACGACACGCGGAAGCGACAGACGTTCGACGTGGATATCGACCGGATGGGCGCTTCAGCACAGCAAGCGGGCCAGGACGACGACAGCGGGGGCGGTGACCAGAACAGTATGCTGCCGGTGTTCATCGCCGGCGGCCTGGCACTACTCGTCGTCGTCGGTGTCCTCGTGCGCCGCTATCGCCGCGGTGACGACGATATCGAGGTATGACGGTTATCGACGCACAGGGACTGGTCAAGCGCTACCAGACCGGCGGCCAGACCCTCTACGCACTCGCGGGTATCGACTTCACCCTCGAAGCCGGCGAGTTCGTCTCGATTATGGGCCCCAGCGGCAGTGGCAAGACGACCCTGCTTAACATCCTTGGACTGCTAGATACGCCGACAGAGGGGACCGTCCTGCTTGAGGGGCAGGACGTGACCGGCCTCGGCGACAGCAAGCGGACCGCGCTCCGCAAGCAAACGATAGGGTTCGTGTTCCAGCACTTCTATCTCTTGCCGACGTTGACTGCCGTCGAGAACGTCGAAGTACCACTGCTGTTGGACAGTGACCCGAAAGTCAAAAAACGGGCCAGAACGCTCTTAGAGCGGCTTGGGCTCGGTGACCGACTGGGCCACAAGCCCGACGAACTCTCCGGCGGCCAGAAGCAACGCGTCGCCATCGCCCGCTCGCTCATCAACAGCCCGAAGGTCGTTCTCGCCGACGAACCGACGGGTAACCTCGACAGCGAAACCGGGCGCCAGATACTCGACGAGTTCCAACGCATCGCCGACGAGGACGACGTGGCAATCGTCGCAGTCACCCACGACGACCTGGTCAACGAATACGTCGACCGGACCGTCCATCTGGTCGACGGCACCATCGGGAGGGAACGAAAAAATGGCGGGTAGGTTCTTCCCGGCCGCGCTGATGGCGCGGCGCAACCTCACGCGAACGAAGATGCGGTCGTTGCTGGCGTCGCTGGGTATCGTCATCGGCGTCGTTGCCATCGCTTCGCTGGGGATGTTCGGCGTCGCGCTCCAGTACTCGTTTACCCAGAACCTCGGCAACGTCGGAAACCAGCTCACGGTGTATCCGAACTCCGGCGAAAACATCACTGAACTCACCGAACGAGATATACGCTCGATCCGCCGGGAGGCGAGCCCAACAGCAACTGTCTCACCGGTGAAGACCCGCGTGGAGCCGGTGTCGTACAACCGTGAGGACGCAGTCAGGGAAACAATATACGGCGTTGAGAACCCGGCGGAGTTGTACGAGGCCAAGGAGGGGCGGGTATCGCCGTTCCGGTCCGGTGCGCTTGTCGGGTCGAACGTCGCGGAGGAGCACGACCTGCATCCCGGGAGCCAGATCACTGTCAACGGGACCAGTGTCCGTATCCGGGCCGTGCTCGAAGAAGGTGACCCGTTCTCCTCGACGAACCCCGACAACCGAATCATCATGCCGGCGACGTCGTTCAGCCAGCGTGGCTACTCGGAAGTGTACGTTATCGAGTCGACCGGGACACGGGCCAACGAGACGGCAATGGGGATCCGCGACGCGCTCAACGACCGTGAGGAGCGGGTCTTCGTGCAGGAACTGGGCTCGCTCGTCGACACCATCGAAGAGCAGTTCCAGATCATCAACACCGTCCTCGCCGGCATCGCATCGATTTCGCTGCTCGTGGCCGGCATCTCGATTCTCAACGTCATGCTGATGTCCACTGTCGAACGCCGGGAGGAAATCGGCGTCCTCAGAGCTGTCGGCTATCAGAAGCGGGATGTCCTCAAAGTGATGCTGATGGAAGCGACGCTGCTTGGGTTCCTCGGTGGCGTCGCTGGTGTCATTCTGAGCCTCGGTGCCGGGCTGGCGATAAACCACTACGCCGTCGGTGACGCGATGGCCGTCTTCAGGCTACCGAACGCCTGGTACGTCGGTGCGGCGTTCTCCTTCGGGGTGCTGACGAGTATCGTCAGCGGGCTGTATCCGGCCTGGAAAGCAGCGAGCGAAGAACCAGTCGACGCGCTACGCGGTTAAATCGTCGCGTCGACGCCCGGTTCCAGCAGCGGGTCGGTCCGGTCGACCGACAGGGAGTCGAACTGCGCGAGCCAATCTTCGTCGCCGCGCTCGAAAGCCTCTAGCGCGTCGCCGACAGTGTAGGTCCGTTTCTCGTCCGAGCACGGGAATACGCCCTCTAGGTGGTCACCGTCGTAAATCGCCAGCGAGACGACCGGGAACACAACCACGTCGTCGACGCGGTCCATCCCGACGTAGCTTCGGTTCCGCCGCTCGAACGCCGGTTCGAGCGAGTGGCCGTTCTGGCCCGCCCAGTCTGTAAACTCCTCGTAGGTCCGGATGGCTTCCGACCGCTTGTCCTCCGCCATCGTCCTGATCCGCTGCCACTCACCGGCGACCATCGACTCGCTGAACACGCCGTTGGCCTCCAGTCGCTTCACCCGATTGAGCACCTGCTGTTGTGCGTCGAACGTGCCGTACGTATCTCCACGAAGATACAGTTCTGCCCGAAGATGTGTGTCCCCTGTCATAGCTTTCTCATCGCTAGCTTCTCCAGAGACCCTCAAAACTCTTTCCCAGACTTATGTGCTAACACACAGCACGAACTATATTCGAGAATCAATGGTTTGAGGCGCTCTATATCCATAATATGGGGTATTCACCTGACTATGGAATACCCTTATACTATTAGTACATCAACAATTATATTCCTCTTGGGTCGATGTTAGTTTCGATGTCTGTCGAACAAACGTACGGTGTGTCTCTTCCAGTTTAGACGGCAAATTCACAAATTTATAAGAAAGTAAATAGTTGTCTTCCGGGTGCCTTGGTGTTCAAGCATTCCCGTGACGGACAGTTCGAGATCGCGCTGGTCGGAGTTCCACAGTTCTTGGTCGACCCCGCACCCGATATGGTCGCCAGATGTGTCTGCTACATTTGCCGGTTCAGGGGCCGCCGCGTGCGAGAATGTTCGATAGCTGCCGAAATCAAAGCCCACCTTCGTCGAAATACAGTCAACCGTGCACCGTGAGCAGACTCCTGTCGGTCGCTCAGCCCGCGCTGCTCGCGGGTCGCTCCATGCACGGCTTCACCGATTCAAGTTCGAAGCGCAGCGTGTCCCGCACCCTTCGCTTGGTATTCGAGAGCCCGCACCACGTTCGGACTCTCGCTACTCGTTCGCTACAAAACAGTTGACAGCTCGCGGTCGAGACTGCTTACCGATTCAATCGTCCGCTACACAGACGCTTGACAGTTTGCAGCCAAGACTGCTCACCGATTCAATCGTCTGCGTGCGCTTCCGCACCACTCGCAACAACGTCAATCTCGCCGGCATCCAGCTCCTCTTCGATTTCCCGGGCGGCCTGCACCATGTTCTCCATCTTCCCGCGGGCGACCTCACGGGGCAGGAGCTTCACGCCACAGTCCGGCGAAACGGTGAGTCGCTCCGGGGGCACGACTTCCAGCCCCTTCTTGATGTTCTCCTTGATTTCCGCAACGGACTCGACCTCTGCGGTGTGGGCGTCCAGCACGCCCATGGCGAAGTCCTTCGTGAACTCGTGCTCTTTGAACACGTCGAGCTGGTCGTAGTCGCCGTTTGCGAGTTCCAGATCGTACTCGTGGACCGGGTAATCCAGAATTTCGGGGTAGATGCGCGAGTAGTCGCCGTAACAGACGTGCAGGCCGAGACGCACGTCGTCAGGGATCTCGTCGACAATGCGTTCCAGACACTCGCCGACGATGGCGTGGTCGTCCGGCGTCGTGGCCAGTGCCGGCTCGTCGATCTGGATGTATCGAGCGCCAGCCTCGACCAGCGCCTCGATCTCCTCGTTGACGAGGTCGGCCAGTTCGTAGGCCAACTGCTCCTCGCTGTCGTACACTTCGTTGAACGACCAGTTCGCAAGGGTGTACGGTCCCGTAATCGGAACCTTGACGGGCCGTTCGGCGACCTCGTCGGTGAACTCGAATTCCTCGACGAGCCACTGCTCGCCGTACTTGACCTCGTCGGCGACGCTTGGCTTGTCGAAGTAGTTGTGGCCCCACACCTTCACGCGGCCGTTGAACTCGTAACCGTCGATGCGGTGGGCGAAGTACTCTACCATCTCGTTGCGGCGCATCTCGCCGTCACAGATGACGTCGAGACCCGCGCGTTCGTGCTCGTGGGTGATGAGCCGCGAGGCGTCGTCTTTCGATTCCTCCCACTCGTCCTCGCCGAAGTCGGCGTCCTCATCCTCGAACAGCTCGCGGGCACGGTCGTGCCACTTGGGCTTGGGGTAGGAGCCGACGACGGTCGTCAGCAGGAAGTGGTCGTTCGGGTGATCCGCCGGTTTGAACTGGTCTCGTGGTCCTGTCATCGTTATGCCTCCGCCGCCTCCAGATCCGCGGCGTTTGCGAGCGCTTCGAGCTTATCTTCGAACTTGTTCACCGGGAGATAGAACGTTTCCGTGTTCGCCGTCGCGTAGACGGTGTCGTAAGCAGTGTTGGTCTGCTGCTCGAACCAGTCGATTCGGTCCCGGATCGTTTCGGGCGACTCGACGAGCGTGTTCTGGCCGTCGACAACGCCAAGCGCCACGTCGTCCTTGGTGCCGTACTCCTGCACGTTGTAGACGGTCTGGTCGTGGTTCGCAACGAGGTCGAAGCCGATGGCGTCCACGTCGGCGTCCATCAGGTGCGCGTAGGCCTTCTCCTCGATTGCGCCCCAGTAAGTGTGAGCGACGACCTCGGCGTCGGCGGCTGAGGCGACGGCGTCGATTGCTTCGGCGGCGCGCTCGTCCTCGCCGTCGGCGGGTGCGTTCTCGACCAGCGACGGTTCAAGCAGGAACAGCGTCTCGACATCCGGGAAGGCGTTTACTTCCTCGACGAGGAAGTCGGCGATAGCATCGAGGAACGCGGCGTCGTCACCGTAGTGCTCGTCCGTCGCGAGGTCCGCAAGCGAGTACGGCCCGGGGAGTACGGCCTGAAGGCCGTTGTCGACGTGCTCGGCGGCCGCGCCGAGGTCTGCGGCAACGTCGCCGCCGTCAGCACTCAGGTCGCCCTGTACGACCGGCTCTCGGTAGAAATTGTTGTTGTCGTAGTAGCGGACGATGCCTTTCGTCTCCACGCTGTCGTGGACCGCGAGCGGGTGCGCAAGCATGTCGTCCCAGCGGAGTTGGCCCTCGACCACGCGGTCGAGCCCGGCGTCCTGCTGGATGGTGATGACGTTCTCGCGGGCCTTGTCGTAGGCCGCGACAACCTCACCGGATTCGTCGCCCGAGATGAGGTCGGTCTTCTGATGGCCCTTCAGATCTGCCAGTTCGTCCTTGGCCCAGTCCGGGAGCGGAAAGAGCCCAGGGGTCGTGGCGATTACCTGTGTCATTGCCAAGGAGTAGTCAATGACGGGCTTTAATATTTCCTATTCACTAAAATGCTTAACAGTAATCAATCTCGATAGAACCGCAGGACGACGAGGGCCTCGTATGGGTGTTTCTCACTCGCAAGCTGCTCGCTCGCCAGCCCGTGTTCGCTCGCGTACGCTCGCACTGCAGCCGGGTCCGTGAGACTGCTGACGAGCATGAGTGCTTCGCCGCCCGGAGCCAGCACGCGCTCGACAGTTTCGAGAAACGGGTCGACGAGTCGCCGTCCGTCGTCGCCACCCGACAGTGCGTGCTCCATCCAGTCGTCCCACTCCTGTTCGGGCGGCGTCGGCAGGTACGGTGGATTGAACGCGACAAGGTCGAAGGCGTCCGCCCGGAACGGCTCGACGAGGTCGCCGCGAACGACCGGGACGCCGTTCTCGGCCGCCTCTCGACAGGCCAGCGGGCTCACGTCGACGCCCACCGCCTGTGCCCCGGCGTCGGCAAGCGTCGCGGCGACATAGCCGGAGCCCGTCCCCACATCGAGGACGGTATCACCCGCCTCGACTCGCTCGCGGGCCGTCCGGGCCAGCAGGTCCGAATCCTCCGCTGGCTGGTACACCGACTCGACGCCCCGCTGGTCGGCCAGCGAGGGGCGGCTGCCGGAACCGTCGCCCCCGTCGCCGCTGTCGTTCGCCTCTTCACCCATCTCAGGCCTCCGGCTGCCCGACCTCGTACGCGAGTGTCGCCAGCGTGGCGAAGTCGGCCGGCGTGAGCTTCCCGGCGCGGGCGCTCATGAGGTCCTCGTCGGCGGCCTCGACCACCGCGTCAGGGTCGCCCAGCCCGGAGATGTGGGCCGTGTTGCGGACGGCGTTGCGCATCGTCTTCCGGCGCTGGGTGAACACTGCCTTCAGGAAGTCCATGAAGAAGTCGTCGCTGGGGACGGTGTAATCCGGGGTCCGCGGCATCGTCCGGACGAGCGCACTCGTCACACGAGGCTGGGGGTCGAACGCTTCCGGCGGCACCGTCTCGACGACCTCCACGTCGGCGTAGTGGCCTGCCGTAACCGACAGCCGCCCATAGTCGTCCGTCGCCGGGTCGGCGGCCATCCGCTCGGCGAACTCCTGCTGGAACATCAACAGAAGCGGGCGCTGTTCCGGCAGCAACCGAAACGCGATCTCCGAGGATGCGCCGTAGGGTAAATTCGAGATGCTGGCGGTGAAATCGGGTACGTCAACTTCAAGCGCGTCACCCTCGACGATAGTGAGCCGGTCCGCCGCGACTTCCTCGGTAAATTCCTCGCGGAGATGGGCCGCGAAGTCCGGGTCGCGCTCGACTGCAGTCACCCGCTCGGCCGTTGCGAGCAGGCGGTCGGTCAGCGCACCCGGGCCTGCGCCGATCTCCAGAACGTGCGAGAGGTCTATGTCCGCATCAGTCGCGTATTCCGGAATTCGGTCCAGTACCCGGTCGTCGACGAGGAAGTGCTGGTCCTTCCGGGTGTCGGCCCGTTTGCCGGCCCGCCGGACAAGCGCGTCGGGGTCCCGAGTCCCTGTCTCAGTCGTAGTCATTAGCGAGCCGTAGCGGGTCGCGGTAGAAAAGGGTCGCCTTGTGCTGGTGGCCCTACCCTAGCTGCTTGCAGCCGACAGTGTTACGAGGACTGTTCCTCGCGCCGGACGAACAGCCGGTACTTCAGGTCGTCGTCCTGTAGCTCTTCAAGTATCCGCTCGACAAGCGTCTCCTTAGGGCTGTGGAGGCCGCTGACGCGCTCTTCGAGGTCTTCGAAGCTCTCGAAGGGCTTTCGCTTTCGCTCGTCGAGAATCGTGTTCCGGAGTTTCTTCCCGATGCCCGGCAGGAGGTTCAACTGGTGGAGTCGAAGCGTGATCGGCTGGGCGTCGTTGTAGAAGTCGACGAAGCGCTGTTCGTTCGCCTCGACAACCTCCTCGACGGCGTAGTCGAGCTCCGAGCGGGCACCGCTCGGAATATCCTCGAACTCGACTTCCGTCACGCGACCGAACTCTGTCAGATCAATGCGGTCACCGAACGCGATATCGGCATCCTTGTCCGCAAGCTGCAGCTCGTAAATGTAGAACTCATCGATGTCGAGCGCGTACGCGAGCGGCTCCTTCTGGTGCTGTGGCCGGTCGTCTCCAGGCCGCCCGTGCGGGAGGACATCGAGGACAGCCGCCATCATAGTGTCGCCGCCGCTCTCCGATTCAGTCATGTCAGGCAGTACGAGCACAGCACACTTAATGCCGGTGGATGCCCCCAACCGCTTCACGGGACGCCGTCGCTCTCTTCGTGTTCGGTTCGACGGCAGCGGAAAGCGACCACTGTTCGCGTGGCTGGTCGTTGTCGAAATCAGAGAAAGAGCGGCGGCAGCCGAACTGACGGCGTCGTTACGCGTACTGCTTGACGATGTTGATTATCTCGTCGAGTTCGTCGCCGTCGAGCGTGTACCGCTCCTGAGCGAACACGGCCCGGAGCTCGTCGCGGTCCAGCGGCCGGAGGTTCGCGATCTTGTAGGCCGTCGGCGTGTCGACCTTCTCGAGCTCTTCGAGCTCTTCGACCAGCTGCAGCGACTCCTCGGGGTCGAGGAGGGCAAACCGGTTGACGTGCTCGATAGCCCGCTTGAGCTCGTAGCGCATCTCGCGGTCCTCGTCCGCGGCCCGCTCCATCTCGAGGTCTTCGAGTATCTCCTTGGTCTCCGCGACCGTCAGGAACTCCTCACTGACTTTTTCTTTGAATATCGTCATTCTTGCCGGCGCAGGTGCGCAGCGGTGACGATGATGGTCTTCTCTTTGCCACCGTCAACGATATCGACCTTGTAGGCGTCACCCTGCTTCCCCTCGACGGTTCCGGTCTGGCCGTCAAACCGCGGGTGGAAGCGCCCGTTCGGCACGGACGGGTCAATCTTGAGGTGGACTTTCTCGCCGTCGTCGAACTCTTCGACGGCGCGCTGGGGCGGCGAGGTGCCGCGGTCGCGTGGCTTGTTCTTGAGCTTGCCTCGTGTTCCTTCGAGAGGTCCGTTTGAACTAGGCATTCTTGCTCTTCGCTAATCCGGTCGCCCTAATAAAACGTGCGTTCCGTGACTGTCGCCAGCCACGCGTTTGCAGTTGCTACGGAGCCGAGTAGAAAACGACAGCGACGAGTCGATTACAGGCGACCGGTGCTCTCGATGGAGACCGACTCGACGTCATCGACGTTCGCAAAGGCCTCTTCGACGGCTTCCGTGCCACCAGTATCGTCAGGGACGATGACCGTTGGCGTCAGCGCGACGAGGCCGAAGGCGACGTCCTCGCGCTCGAATCCGTTGATCTTCGTTCCTTCGGGAAGCACGCCCTCGAGACGCTCCTGCAGGTCGTCGAGGTCGACTTCGGGGCTCTCCGGCATGACCTTGATCTTGGCTGCTACTTTCCCCATTGTTATGGCCCCATGAAACCGCAGTCCGGGCATTTGTAGAGGTTGCTCTGCTTCCGGCAGGTGGCACAGCGGTAGATCTGCTGGCCACAGTCCGGGCACTTGAACGCGGCGGCGTTCGTGCCGGCGATGTTGATGCCACACGAGACGCACTTGCGCGCCTGTTTCTGTTGGCTCTCGCTCATACCACTCCGTATCCGACCGCGGCTTTTAACGATTGCCAAACGCGACCGCCACCGCGAGTGGCTGCCATGGCCCTAGTTCCCGGGCAGAATGTCCCCGAGCGCGGCGCCGATCGCCATCGGGACGAACGCCACGGCACAGATACAGGCCGATTCGTAGACGACCGCAGGGTCGGTCGACCACTCGACTAACCCCCACCCAGTAAGGAGCGCGACGGAAACGACAAGTGCCGTTCCGGTGACGCCGACAAGCCGCCGCGGCACGACCCCTAGTATCCGGTTCGCCACTCGAACGTCCTGAAAGTCGGCGACGTACAGAATTGAGATGACTAGCCCGATTGCGATGATGACTGTCGCGGCGAGATACAGCGGGTGCTGGGCGATGTGAAGCCCAGCATCCACTGTCCCGCCTTCGACGGCCATCGGAATCCCGAACAACAGCGAGCCAAGCAATGCTTCCGCGAGGTCGGACCGCCCGAAGCCCCAGACGACCCGACCAAAGGTCGCAGGCTCGTGGTCCTGTGAATCGGCGGCCGCACGCATTGCATCCCGGACCTGCCGTCGCTCGTCTTCGGAGTCGACGAGCTGTTCTAGCTCCTGAAGTTCGTTGAACAGCGTCGCGAACTCGTCGTCCTCCCTATCCGGTTCGGCCGGGGGGTCCTCCTGCGTGCTCATCTGAGATCGGGCTCGCTATCTCGCGTTGGCACGTCTGGGTCCGACTCGGCACCAGTCGTCGGTGTGCCGTCTTCCCAGACGTAGAATCCCTCGCCGGTGACTGCGCCGCGTTGCCCGTCTGCGACCTTCTGTCGGAGCAGCGCCGGGGGCGCAAACCGTTCATCAAGCCGTTTGGAGAGGTCTTCGAGCGCTGTGAGCACCGTTTCCAGCCCGTGGCGGTCGGCGCGGACGAGTGGCCCGTCACGGTCCGACTCCCCGCGCTCGAACGTCCGGTCGATGTCACGAATCCCGGCGACGCCATCTTCGACCATCCGGATCGCTTCGGCGATGGCAGCGAGTTCGAGGCGGAGCGCGGCGAACCCTGGTGTGTCTCGCACGACGACTGGCGACGCGTCCAGACTTTCGACGAAGTCAGTGACGCGGTCGCGGGTCGCCGCCGTCGTCTGCTCGGCGATGACGACCTCGACGATAGCGCCGTCTGGCGGGTCGACGAGGTTGAGGCCAACGGCACGGTCCGGGCTCCGCAGGCCAGTAGCGACGGCAGTCACCGACAGTGACGTGTCGCTGACGGCGATGATCGTCTCGTCCTCGACCATGGTCTCAGTTTCGGCGACCACCTCTCGATGGCTCTCCGTCCCGCCATTGGTTGCGTCGATGACGACATCGCTGCCGCTGACGGCGCTTTCGAGTCCGGTGGTTCCGTCGATACCGGCCGAGAGGTCCCTGTTGAATGCGCGCCGGATCTCGTCGACCCGGTCCATCACGTCCGACGCATCCGTTCCCTGAAGACGCACTTCGTGGCCCGCACGGACACATCGCTGTGCGACATCCCGCCCCCGCTGTCCGGTTCCGAGTACGGCCACAATCATGACAGTACCACCGCACTCCCGGCGTTAATCCTTTACGCCGCGGTCTGTCGCGGTCCGCCTCTGGTCTGTACTGCTTGTGGGCTGGATAGCGAGGCCGGAGCGACGGCAGTACGCTTTTTTCGACACCGGCTGTATCGCCGCGCATGGACATTGGTGTACTGACGGTCCCGCTGGGCGGACAGTCACTCGACGACGCGCTGGCGTATCTCAGCGACTTAGGCGTCGACGCGGTCGAACTAGGGTGTGGCGGCTTCCCCGGCGACGACCACCTCGACCGGCAGGCGTATCTCGACAACGAGGAGAAACAGGCCGAACTCGAGGCGCTTTTAGACGAACACGACCTCCGGGTGAGCGCGCTGGCGACACACAACAATCCGCTTCACCCGGACGACGAGCGCGCCGCAGAGGCCGACCGGGAACTCCGGGAAGCGATCCGGTTAGCCGACCAGCTCGACGTGAACACCGTCACGGGGTTTTCGGGGCTGCCCGCGGGCGGACCTGACGATGAGGTCCCGAACTGGATTACCGCCCCGTGGCCGACCGAGCACGCCGACGCCCACGAGTACCAGTGGCGCGTCGCCGACGAATACTGGTCGGACCTCGCGGCCCATGCGGGCGCACACGACGTAGATGTCGCCATCGAGATGCATCCCAACATGCTGGTGTACGAACCCCGCGGGCTGCTGGAGTTGCGCCGCCGGACGAACGACCGCATCGGCGCAAACTTCGACCCGTCGCATCTGTACTGGCAGGGTATCGACGTGACCGAAGCCATCCGCCTGCTCGGTGAGCACGACGCCATCCACCACGTCCACGCCAAGGATACGAAAGTGTACGAGTCAAACGCCCGCGAGAAGGGCGTGCTGGACACCGCGCCGTACACGGACGAGGCAGACCGGTCGTGGCTGTTTCGCTCAATCGGCTATGGCCACGACGAATCTCACTGGAAAGACGTCGTGTCGACGCTGCGGATGGTCGGCTACGACGGTGCACTTTCTATTGAACACGAGGACTCGCTGACCAGCGCCCGCGAGGGGCTGGAGAAGGCCGTCGACGTGCTCGACCGCGCTGTCTTCGAGACCCAGCCCGGCGACGCTTACTGGGCAGAGTGACCGGGTAGGGCCGACAGTACGGCATTTTCGGGCACGTACGCTTCTCCGTCGCTGTGAGGGCAGCTTCTTTATTATACAACATGAGATAAGAACCACAAACAATGAGTGAAGAACACGACGAGCCAAATTGGCTTGATGCAATGCGGTCGGAACTGGAGCGGTATAAAGATCAGTACGACGAGGTCGTGCTCACTCTGGACGAACTCTATGAGTTCTCTGAGCACCGGCTTTCTTCGCAGTTTCCGGATAACGATCATGTGAGAGCAAAGATTCGACAACAACTCCAGCGCCTGCGCGATCAAGGGGAAGTTGAATTCCTTGATGATCAGGGTACGTACCGAATCAACGCTGGGAACGACTCCAATAAAATAGACTGAGCTGGATTCATCCACCAGCTGAATATCAGTCCCGACTGATCTGTCAAACCCGATTTGCATTTGCTGTCTATTCGAGATATACATTCCACATTGATCGGACAGGCGCTATTGGCGGTGAATGTTCACAACGACTGTTAAGTACTGTCTGTGAGATACTACGACTGGATTCCCGTATCCAGTGACACTATATGGACATCGAACTCACCCACAAACCCTCGTACACACACGTCCGCGTCGACCTCGACAGCGGCGAATCGATACTCGCGGAACCCGGTGCGATGGTCAGCCATTCGCCGACCATCGAAATCGAAACGACGACCAGCCGGGACGGCCTCCTCAGCTCCGCGAAGTCGATGCTTGGCGGCGAGTCGCTGCTCGCAAACGAGTTCACCGCCAGAGGCGGTCCCGGAACCGTGACGCTCGCGCCGCCGACGCCCGGTGACGTCCACCACCACGAACTCACGGGCGAGACGCTGTACGCCGTCGACGGGGCGTTCCTCGCGTCCGACCCCGGCATCGACATCGACTCCGAGTTCGGCGGTATCAAATCGCTGCTGGCCGGCGCGAGCATCACGCCGCTGGCGCTGAAAGGGACCGGGAACGTCCTCATCGAGGCCTTCGGCGGACTGGAGACCGTCGAACTCGACGCTGGCGAGTCCTACACAATCGACAACGACCACGTCGTCGCCTGGGAGGAGTCAGTCAACTTTGACGCCCACCGCGTCGGCGGGCTGAAGTCGACGCTGCTCAGCGGCGAGGGCCTCGTGATGGACTTCACCGGCCCCGGAACAGTCTGGTACCAGACCCGCGGCCTCGCCTCGTTCACCTCGGCCATCGCGGACGCGCTGCCCGGAACAGGTGACAACGACGGCAATTCAACCGGTATAGACGACTTCATCTGACTGTCGAAAGCCCGCCGGAGAACAGCTCCCTTCAGGAGAGCGCTTGCGTGATGTCCGTCGACGACACCATGCCGACGTAGTCCTGATGCTCGTCGATGACCGGGAGGTGCTTGATGTCGTAGGTCGTCATCATCGCGGCGGCCTCGCCCAGTTCGAGCGAGGTCGTCACCCGCTCGACCGGCGACGTCATCACGTCGCCGACGGTCGCCGACGAGAGGTCCTTCCCGCTTGCGACGGCATCAACGATGTCGGTGGTGGTGATGATGCCCGCCTCTGCCCCCGGCACGAAGATGCCGTTGATGTTCTGCGCTTGCATCTGCGTTGCGGCCGCTTTGACGGTTTCGTCGGCAGAAATCGTCTCTAACGGCGTCGACATGATATCCTCGATACGAACGGTCGTTTCAGTGGCCATGGAGTATCAACACGGGCATCCGGTTTTGGCTTTTCCCTCGGGGCGGCCCGCTGCCCTGCCGTCACCATGAGCGTTATTTCGGCTCCGAGTGAACAGCCGGGTATGACCCTCGATATCGGTATGCTCGGCTACCGCTTCATGGGCAAGGCCCACGCAAACGCGCTGGACCGCCTGCCCATGTTCTTCCCCGAAGCGCCCGCCGTCAACAAGGACGTGCTCGTCGGCCGCGACGAGGACGCGCTGGCCGACGCGGCCGACCAGTTCGGCTTCGACCGGACTGCAACAGACTGGCGGGCTATCGTCGACGAGGTAGACGTGTTCTACAATCTCGGCCCGAACCACGTCCACGCCGAGCCGTCCATCGCGGCGCTAGAGGCCGGTACGCCGACGTTCTGCGAGAAACCGCTTGCGCCCACGCTCGATACGGCTGAGGAAATGGCCGAGGCCGCTGCTGACGCTGATGTGCCCGCAGGCGCGGCGTTCAACTATCGGTTCGTCCCGGCCATCCAGTACGCGAAGGGGCTCATCGACGACGGCGTCCTCGGGGAGATTCACCACTTCCGCGGGCAGTACCTCCAGGACTGGCTGGTCGACCCCGAGGCCCCGTGGTCCTGGCGCAACGACGAGGAGATGGCCGGCAGCGGGGCGCTCGGCGACCTCGGGTCGCACACGGTCGACCTGGCCCGGTTCCTGCTCGGCGACGCCGCCGGCGAAATAACAGACGTGAGCGGCCATCTCCGGACGTTCACCGAGGAGCGCCCTGTGGAGGGCAGCGACGAGACGCGCCCGGTGACCGTCGACGACGCCTACAGCGCCCAGATTGCCTTCGAGAATGGGGCGATGGGAACGCTGGAAGCGTCGCGGGTCGCCAACGGCCACAAGAACGCTCACACCATCGAAATCGAGGGGTCGAAGGGCGCAATCAAGTTCGACCTCGAACGGCTGAACGAACTGCAGGTGCTCACCGAGGGTGACCGCGGCTTCCAGCAGGTGCTTATCACCGACGAAGACGACCCCTACGTCGACCACTGGTGGCCCCCCGGCCACGTCATCGGCTGGGAGCACACGTTCGTCCACGAGAATTACGAGTTCCTCTCAGCCGTGGCCGATGGCAGGCAACAGGAGCCGTCCTTCGCCGACGGCCTCGCCGCACAGCGAGTCCTCGATGCTATCGAGCGAAGTGACGACCGCGGCGAGCGGGTCAGCCTGTAGGGCCGCGAACCGAAACCCCCTTTCGGCGGCCACTGGTAGGTCCTGCCATGCTCTCTATCGCGCTGGCCGGGAAGCCGAACGCCGGCAAGTCTACTTTCTACAAGGCGGCGACGATGGCCGACGTGGACGTGGGGAACTACCCGTTCACGACCATCGACGCCAACCGCGGGGTCAGCCACGTCCGAACGGACTGCCCCTGTCTCGACCGGGAGGAACGCTGTGGTGATGATAACTGCCGGGACGGCAAGCGCTACGTCCCGGTGGAGCTCATCGACGTGGCCGGCCTCGTTCCCGGGGCACACGAGGGGCGCGGCCTCGGGAACCAGTTCCTCGACGAGCTGTCGACCGCCGATGTGATCCTCAATGTCGTCGACGCCTCTGGTGGGACTGACGCCGAGGGCGAACCCGTCGAAGTCGGCGAGCACGACCCTGTCGAGGATGTCCACTTCGTCGAGGAGGAGATGGACCTGTGGCTCGCCAGCATCGTCGAGCGCAACTGGGAGTCAATCGAACGGCAGTCCCGGTCGCCGGATTTCAAGCTCGACGAATCGCTCGTGGATATGCTGGCCGGCGTCGGGGCCTCCGAACTCGACGTGGCACGGACGCTCCGTGACCTAGAGTACCCCGAGGACCCCATCGCCTGGACCGACGAACACCGCGAAGCACTGGCGACAGAGATACGCCAGCGGACGAAGCCGCTCGTCGTCGTCGCGAACAAGGCCGATATCGCTCCGGAGGGAAACATCGAAGCCCTGCAGGAAGCCGCCGACGTGGTCATGCCCGCGACCGCCGACGGCGAACTCGCGTTGCGCAACGCCGCACAGGCTGGCGTCATCGACTACGACCCGGGCGACCCGGACTTCGATATCGTCGGCGACGTGAGCGACCAGCAACGAGAGGGGCTGAACCGCATCCGTGGCGTGATGGACGACTGGGGCGGCACCGGCGTTCAGGGCGCTCTCGACACCGCCGTCTACGACCTGCTCGACCATCTGACGGCCTACCCTGTCCAGAACGAAACGCACTGGACCGATGGGCAGGAGAACGTCCTCCCCGATGCATTCCTGCTGCGACAAGGAGCAACCCCGAAAGACCTTGCGTACGCTGTCCACTCGGACATCGGCGACGGCTACATCCACGCCGTCGACGCCCGTGAGAACCGGCGCATCAGCGATGAGACGGAACTTGAGGAGGGAGCGGTCATCAAAATCGTCAGCGACGCGAACTAAGCGCGCGGACGGCGCTACAACCGCCATCTCGGCCACCTATTTCGGCAGCAGGTCCCGAAGCGTTGCCCGAATATCCTCGCTCCCGGGACTCTGTGGCACTTGCCCGAGCACGTCCTGACCGAGTCGCTCTGTCGTCGCACCGACTGAAAGCCTGTCCAAGAGCGACCCGTATTTTAGCGCCAGTCGCGGCGACACGTCGAACAGCAGGTCACGCTTCCCGATGAGCGAATGGGTTATCGACAGAATTTCGACGGCGTTGTCGACGTACTGCTGTCTGGCGTCGTCGTCACCGTAGCCAGCCAGCGCAGCCAGCAGGAACTGCTCCAGTTCGGCCTCGCGGTCGTGGAGCGCTGGCGGGTCCGAAAGCATCGTCGTCCCGTCGGGCCGTTCCGGGAGCATGCTCCGGCGGGGCGCATACGAGAGGACCGCACCGGTGGTCGGCGTGGTCGCGGCGGGCAGTGGTACTGCCAGCCGCTTCGAGGGGGTCGTATCGGTGAAGACGACGTGGAGGTTCGCCGGTTCGCCGCGCACCGGCTCGTCCCAGCCGTCGGGAGTATGCGTGTAGCCGCGTCGGAGCGCCTCCCGGAGCGTTCGCTGAATCCGTCCGCCGTCGCCCTGTAGGTCCAGATGGAGTACAACGGGGCTGTCACCGCTCTCGTCAATGAGAGACCACAGGGCCGGAAGCGCGTCCGCAGCGCCGGCGGAGAGTTCGTAGCAGGCCGCGCCCTGCTCTGCGGCTAGCAGTCGGGCGAGCGTACTGCCGCGCCAGCCAGTCAGGTCGGCCACGTAGAACCATGGGAGGGTGTGTATCGGGCCGACTGCGGCGTCGCCGGCCGCCGTGTCGATAGTTGGCGGGACCGTTTCGAGATAGCTATCAATAGTCGCTAGTTCGGGGGCGAAATATTCGGTCGTCGCCGGAGGGAGGTCGGTTGTCCGGCGACGATGGTCGTCGACTGAAGCCATAGTCTGTGTAGGCCCGAGTACCGGAAAACGGTGACGAGAGAGCGACTGACAGTGAGTCGAACATTCGCGACAGGCATGTGCGTCCCGACAGCCTCTGATTCTGAAGTCACTCTTGCCCGACGAATCGGTCCCTCTCTCCCGCACTCCGCTCCATTGCCGTTGCCGGCCGACGAAGGGAAACCCGTTTTTTGCCCCGTCCCGAATCAGGCGTATGAACGTACGGACGATAGCTGACCTTGGTCCCGACGAACGGGCCGCTTTCTTCGACCGCGACGCCGGTGTCGACGCCGTCAGAGACGATGTCCGCGATATTGTCTCGCAGGTCCACGAGGAGGGCGACGTGGCGCTGCGGCGCTTCGCCGAGGAGTTCGACGATGTCTCCGTGGGTAACATCGACATCACGGACGCCGCCGAGCGGGCCTACGAGGAAATCGACGACGACGTGCGCGAGGCCATCGAAGACGCTGCGGCGAACATCCGCGCGTTCCACGAGCGACAGGTCCCCGAGGACTGGCGTGACGACTTCGAGGGGCGTGAACTGGGCCGCCGATTCCGCCCGCTCGACAGCGCTGGGGTGTACGCCCCCGGTGGCACGGCGGCCTATCCCTCCAGCGTGCTGATGGGCGTCATCCCGGCGAAGGTCGCTGGCGTCGAGCACGTCGCCGTCGCCACCCCGCCAGCCGAGGAGGTCAACCCCGTAACGCTGGCCGCTATCCACGTCGCCGGTGCTGACGCCGTCTATCAGGTCGGCGGCGCACAGGCCATCGCAGCACTGGCCTACGGGACCGAAACCGTCAGCGCGACGGATATCGTCGTCGGCCCCGGCAACCGCTGGGTCACAGCAGCGAAGGCCGAGGTCCGTGGCGACGTGGCAATCGACTTCTTGGCCGGCCCCTCCGAAGTTATGGTCGTCGCCGACGGCGACGCGGACCCGGAACTGGTCGCGGCAGACCTCGTTGCACAGGCCGAACACGACGAGAACGCCTCTGTCGTCGCCGTCACCGACGACGCGGACCTCGCCGAGCAGGTCGTCGATGCCGTTGACGAGCAAGCTGACGGCCGGGAGCGCGAGGCAGTCATCCGCGCCGCACTGGACAACGACGCATCTGGCGTCCTCCTCGCTCGTTCGATGAGCGAAGCCGTCCTCTTCGCCGAGGAGTACGCCGCCGAACACCTCTCGATTCAGGCCGCTGACGACGAATCGCTCCTCGAACGGATCCCCTCCGCCGGGTCCGTGTTCCTCGGCCCGTACAGCCCCGTTGCAGCCGGCGACTACGCGACCGGGACAAACCACGTCTTGCCGACCGGCGGCAACGCGCGGGTCACCGGCGGTCTCTCTGTAGACACGTTCGTCCGGTCGACGACAGTCCAGCGCCTCTCCGAGGATTCGCTGGGCGACATCGCGGACACGATTACGACTCTCGCCGAAGCCGAAGGGCTGGACGCCCACGCTGAGAGCGTCCGCAAACGGTTCGAGTAGCTGCCACACCGGACAGCACAGTGGCTGTCGATATATCGGTGTGAGTCCGTCGGTACTCCGTGCTTTCGTCAGATGCGTGGGTAGGACCACGCCGCGTCTGCGTTGCTGCCGGGTCACCGAATAGCCTGCAGCATAAGGTGCTTGATTTTACAGGTATCGATACCTATTGCGCCCGGTGTATGCGTAATTCGCAACCCAGAAACAACATACCCGGAACGAAGAGATACAACTATAACATATCAATATTATAAAGTTTTAATCGGCGTCTGGGGCGGCAGTTAGGCATGAGGCCTACGGACCTCCCTGAAATAGACACAACAGCACAGAACCGGCGAACGTTCATGCAGCGAACTGGCGGCGTTTCGCTGGCGGCTGTGCTCGGACTGTCTACAAGCGCCAGTGCGATGGTGGACGACGACGGCAACTTCGAATCGGACCCGTACACGTTAGGGATCGCATCCGGTGACCCGCTCCCTGACTCTGTCATCATCTGGACGCGGCTCGCCCCGAACCCCCTCGAAGCGGACGGTGCGATGCCCAGTGAGACATTCAGCGTCGAGTGGACGGTCGCCACTGACGAAGGAATGAGCGATATCGTTAACACCGGGACCGCCATTGCCGAACCGGACCACGCGCACACTATCCACGTCGACGCAGACGGGCTTGAACCCGCTACCGAGTACTACTACCAGTTTGCGTGCCGCGGTGAGACGAGTCCGATTGGCCGGACCAAGACCGCGCCCGCCGCCGGCGCGTCCGTCGACGCGTTTCAGTTCGGCTTTGCTTCATGTAACCGCTGGGTCGATGGCCACTACACAGCATTTGGGCAGATGGCTGAAGACGAGCTTGACCTCATCGTCCATCTGGGAGACTACATCTACGAGTACGGCATCGATGTTTCAGAATCACCGCGCGAAAAGTCGCTCCCACAGGAATACAAGAAGGAGACGACGGATCTTGACACCTACCGACTCCGTTACGGCCTCTACAAATCAGACCCGAATCTGCGAGCCGCTCACGCCAGCGCCCCGTGGCTCGTTACTCGCGACGACCATGAGGTCGACAATAACTGGGCAGGGAACGTTCCGCAGGACCCCGACAAGCAATCTACTGAGGCGTTTATACAGCGCCGCGCGGCGGCATTGAAAGCGTACTACGAGCATCTGCCGTTCCGGATGGACCAAAAGCCCGACGACGCCAGCCAGAAGCTCTACAGATACTACGAGTTCGGTGACCTGCTCGATTTCAATGTCCTCGATACGCGGCTCTATCGGTCCGACCAGGCCTGTGATGACGTGTTCAATAAGGTCGACTGTGCGGAGCGCTTCGAGGAGGACCGAACCATCCTCGGGGACGCACAGGAGGAGTGGTTGCTTGAGAATCTTTCGGCCACTGAGACGACGTGGAACGTGCTGGCGAACCAGCTTCCCTTCGCGACGATGGACTTCAAGCAGGGGCCAGAAGAAGGGTTCCGGACAGAGCAGTGGGACGGCTACGTCCCCGAGCAGAATCTGGTCAAAACTGCGTTTGAGGAGGACGCCAACAACCCGGTGGTCATCACCGGTGATTTCCACTCTCACTGGGCGAATACGCTTATCAGTGCCAAAGACGGCTCCAGTGAACCAGTTGGCGCGGAGTTCGTCGGGACATCAATCTCGTCGGGCGGGAACGGCACCGACATGGACGACTTCGGTCGCTACGTCGTCACAGAGAACGACAACGTAGAGTACTACAACAATCAGCGCGGCTACGTCCGCTGTACGGTCACGCCTGACAACTGGACGACGGAGTTTCAGGTCTTAGAGTACGTCGACGAACCCGGTGCGCCGATGCGAACGGATGCAACAGTCGAACTCACCGCAGGCCAGCCCGGCATCCCCGATGACAACCCGTTGATCCTCGCCGACTCTATCGCCGTCGGCAACGGCAAGAACGGGACGGCAGAACTGACCGGCCGCTGGCTGGAGACAGGACTCTCAGGCGCAGCGATGACTGTCACTATTTCTGACCCCGAAATCGCAACGATAACAGGTGTGACAGTCGCTGACCCATTCAGTATCTCCGAGACGGACGTTGCCAGTGATGGAGCGTCCGCCGATATCCGGTTTGCCGATGTGGAAAAGAACGCCCAGTCAGTTGTCGGTGGCACTGACACGCGACTTGCCACGCTCGACATCCGCGGACAGAGCGCCGGAACGGCCGACATCGAAGTGTCGGTCGACAGGCTGGATGACGACAGTGGTACTGCGCTCGTAGCGAACACGGAACTGGGTGTTGTCATCGTCGGCCCGCCGCCGGTCACCGGGAGCGACGAGCCGACCGACCCCGACGGCGACGGCCACTTCGAGGATGTCAACGGCAACGGGCGAGTTGACTACGATGACATCCAGCTGTTGTTCGACAATTTCGACGATGACAGCGTCGCGCTCAATAAGGCCGCATACGACTTCAACGAGAACGGCAAGCTCGAATACGACGATATCGTTACGCTGTACAGCGAGGTCAACTGAATGGGGGGCGTTCCCCCTGTGCCGGCGTCACTGTTAACACGTTCGGGCGTCCACGTAAGTGTATGAGCAGCACAGCGGACGACGGCGACCCGAACCTCGGGGGCGAAGACGTCGCCGTCACCGAGCAGGCAGCGGGAGAGGCACTGGACCTCCTCGAAAGCGAAGGCATGGATGTCGAAGAATCTGGGCTCCGTCTGTACGTCCAGCAGGGCGGCTGTGCCGGACTCTCCTATGGGATGCGGTTCGAACACGCACCCGAGGAAGACGACGAGGTGTTCGAGCGCAACGGGCTCCGCGTGTTTGTCGACGACGCCAGCATCGACTACATCGAGGGGTCAGTCCTCGACTACGAGGGTGGCCTGCAGGGAGCCGGGTTCCACGTCAAGAACCCGAATGTGGTTAGCGAATGCGGCTGTGGCGAGTCCTTCCGGACGTAGCTACGCTTCGAGCTCGAACGCCACGACGACCTCGGCCTGGTACTCGCGGCCCTCGACGCTAGCGATCTCGACGCCGAGTTCCTCCACTTCCACCCATTTGAGATTGTCCAGTGTGGCCTCCGCGCGCTCGATAGCATCGTCGGCGGCTTTGTCGAAGCTTTCCGAACTGGTCCCGATGAGTGTGATCTTTTTGAAAACCATCTGCGTGCTATTCGTTCACACAGATATGTGATAAAAGTACGGACAGGTCACTGCGACTGCCGGTTCAGCAGTGTCTCGACGTGACCGACCACGTCAGTGAGGTGTGCTGTCCCCCAGATAGCCACGATAATGGCTCCGATAGTATCAAACACGAGATCGAGCATCGTGTCGGTGAGCCCGAACTGTGTCAGAATCGTGTCGTTCCCGGTCGCCGAGGCAGCAAGCGTAATCGAGAACTCGATGACCTCCCAGAACACGCCGAAGGCCATCACGAACAGGAGGAGGAACACGAACATGAACCGCGAGGGAATCGAGATCTCGTCAGTGTGCTCGTCGAGCGCACGAACGGTCGTGTACCCGACCGCGGCGACAACTGATGACGAGAGGGCGTGGGTGAAGTGGTCCCACCACCAGATAGTGACGTAGAAATTCTCCTCGGACCCCGGGAGGCCAACAGTCCCGAGCGCGTGGAAGAACGCCGCCGAGGTAATCCACAGCGTCAGCGCGGGGTCGAGTGCAATGCCGTAGTCCCGCTCCAGCAGCGCCGGGAGTTGCGTGACGAGGATGGCGACGCCTGAATTGACGATGATGCCGACGTTTCCCCGCTCGATACCAACCGCGAAGAGGCCGATGAGAGCCAGTGACAGACTTCGCGAGAGCCGTTGCTGTGTCGCCGTGCTGATGCTGAAGCGGTCACGGACCCTCATAGGTCAGGCTGGACCTCCTCGGGGACGCGGCTGGTCCCAGCCTGCCGGCGGACGTAGTACGCGAAAACCACCCCGGCACCGATGCCGGCGATGGTCGATGCGACGAACTCCCACATTACCGCTTCCTCGATGACGTGTTCGGACACCGTCGGATCGAGGATGAAGGTGGTCCCGAGAAACTGGTCGGCTACCCAGCGGACCACGGCCCAGACGCCGGCGGTAGCCATCGTGGTGATGGCCACAAAGACGACGGCGAACCGGGGCGTCATCCGGACAGGGGTAAAGAGCTGGAGTTCGACGGCGAGAATGAGCGCGATGGCGGCAACCGAGAGATACGTCGCGAGATTACCGGTCATCGAGAGCGTCGCAAACAGCCGGCCGACAACGGGTGACGCCGCCAGCAAGAGGATTTCCCAGGGCAGCATGGCGTCCCGGTTGCGCAATAGAACTGGCGGAAAGAGCGCCAACGCCGCAACGACCGCCGCGAATCCGGCCCACAACAGGTCGGCCTGAACGGCACTTGTCACTGACACGGCCGCGAGCATAGCGACGATGCACCACGCCGCGAGGGCGTTGACGCGCTCGTCCCGGAGCAACCGCGCTACGTCTCGGCTCATATTGGCTGGTGCATCCCGACTGGAAAAACCCTATCGACCGATATTGGCGGAGGGATTGTTTCAGATGGCCCCGTACGCCATGGCGTACGCGAGCGCAGCGATGGACACTGCCGCCAGCCCCGTCACGACGGTCTCCAGCCAGTCGACACCGTCGCTGAAGGGCCGAGTCGGCGCGCCGACGACGCCCAGTGCGAGGACGCTGAACACGAAGTGCGCCGACTGTTCGAGCGTCGGTGCGGGCATGAACAGGACGGCTGCTGCATACCCCAGTCCCAGCGCTGCCCGCGGACGGACGAGCCCGGTCAGCGTGTAGCCGCGGAGGTGGACGTACGTCCACACGGCGAGCCACACCGTCGCAAGTTCGATAGCGAACGCCGCCAGAAGGTGCGTGGTCGGGTCGGGGTGGAGCATCACCCGCTCGGCGACGAGTGTCACGTCGAAGGGGTAGAAGAACGGGGGCGGGCCGCCGGTGAAGAGGTCGCCGAACGGGTGAGTAAGGAGTCCCAGTAGCGCCAGCCCGGTCACCGTCCGGGGGCTGACATCGCGGGACTGTGCGACTGTGGCGACACCTAGTACGGCCAGAACGAACACGAGCATCACGAGTCCTGCGATGGGACCGCTGACTGCGCCCGTGAGAACGGTCAGTACGGCGCCGATGGACAGCGACCCGATTCGGCCAGTCCGTGAGTTACTTGTCCAGAGGCCGGCCGCGATGGCGAGTGCGGCCCCCAGCAGGAGTGAGTGTGTCGGCCCACGGTGGACGACGTTCGCTGTTTCCCAGAAGCCGTCGGCCGTCAGGTTCTCGGCGGCCCCGACGAGCAGCCCGAAGGGGGCGTAGACGATATCAACGTCGGGAACTGCGGCGAACAGGCCGGCGATGACGCCCAACTGGACCGCTCGCTCACGGGAGAGCCCAAGCCACCACGCGGCGAGGGCGCCGAGGGCGAACGCAAGTAGCGCGTGGCCGACGAACATACGTCGAATATGATGTCGATAGGCTTAAACACCACGTGTGAACGGGTAGCGCGGCCCTCACCCTCGCTCAGGACTCGGACTCGACTTTCGTCCAGCGTTCTTCGATGGCCGCGTTGGCCCTGACAACGGTGTCACCGTCGACGCGGAACCGCGTCTTCCGGAGTTCGATGGCGGCCACCTCCCCGGTGGTGTCGCCGGCTTTGACGGTGTCGCCGGGGTTGAAATCGGGGTCACGGAGGAGGTAGACGCCGGCAACAGCGTCCTTGATCATCTCCGAGAGCGCGTATGAGACGCCAAGCGCGAGGAATCCGGTCGCAGTTCCGAGAGACGCGGCGATGGCGGTCAGGCCGACGATAGAAAGGAACGACAGCGCTACGCCGAACCACAGGAACACGAGTACGATCACCGACAGAAACTGTCGGTACACGGGGGATTCGCCGGGCAGCGACCGTTTCAGAACGGCCCGGACAACGAACATGATCGCTTTGATGCCTACCGCAGCGATCGCAAGAAAGACGAACGCGGTTATGAGGCGCGGAAGTGCGTCAACAACGTTCGTAACTAGCTGTTCGAGCGCTTGATTGATGACACCGACTTGCACGCCGGATGGTGAAGGGAGAGGCCCCTAAGTGTTGGCGTCAGCCGACATGGCTGTATCGCCGGGGTGACGGACCACCTCGTAGTCGCCGTCCTCAGTAATCCCGATGACAGCCCAGTCATAGGATACGTCCTGCCGATTGAGGCGGCGGCTGAGGTGCGTCGCATCGTCGGTGCGTGTGACGAAACAACGCAAGTCGCCGCCCTCTGGTATCGGGTCCTGCGAGTCGAGCACTGAGACAGTGACGACGCGCCAGTCGCGTTCCGCTCGCAGTTCGGTGCCAGTGCGCGACACGGTGTATCCGAGGTCGTCGAATATCGACCGGGCCTGCTCGTCGAGTGATGTGGTAACGGCCCCCATCTGAGATCCAGTACCACTGGCTATCTGATAAACGTTCCCACTGGCCATGCTGTTGACAGTTCGCCTGGGGAAACGGCCAGGGAAACAAACGAAATCGGCAGCGCTACCAGTGAGACAGGGACGCTTGGTGGGTGATTCGACTCGGCACAGGGGCTGGGGTAGACCTAGCTCAGTGGCCGGCGTAGGCAGTTCGGCCGCGCAGGCCGACTACTACTCGTGAGCGGCGTCCCACTCTTCGGCCTTGCGGAGGTTCGAACAGTCGTTACAGCGGATGCGTCCCATCGAGTCCATCGCGTTGTTGAACGTCTCGCAGTTGCTACAGAAGTAGCCCCAGCGGCGCTCGCGGTCGGCGTCGCGGTAGACGACGTAAAACGCGCCTTTCGTACCGGTGTCGCCGTCGCTCCGGTCGACGTACAGCGTCTCTCCATCGGGACCGTCGAGTGCGTCCATACGGACTCATGACGCGCCAGCGGCTAAATCACTGCGGAAATCATTAATGGCTGGTTCCCCTGCACTACGGGTGTGAGTCCCCGGATCATCCACTACTCCGACGTGGAGAAAGCGTACGATACACCCGAGCGAATCGGGCGGTTTGCGGGGACAGTCGCCGCCGCTGACGGCCCGGATGCGCTGGTGGTCGGCACCGGAGACAACACCGGTCCGGGAGTGCTGTCGCTGGTCACCGACGGCGAGCAGTCGCTCGACCTCTTCACCGCGCTGACGCCCGCGTTCGAGACGCTGGGGAACCACGATTTCGACCACGGACTCGCGATGACGCGGGAGATTATCGCACGGTCGCCACAGACGTGGCTGACTGCGAACGTCGAACAGGACGGCGAGCGGTTTGCCAGACGATTGACCCGACCGTGGGCGAATCGGACCGTCGACGGAGTGCAAGTCGGCTTCGTCGGTGTCACCAGCCCGGACACGGCCTCGGCCAATCCACAGGCGACGACGCTGACGTTCACAGATCCCTTCGAGGCTGTCAGCGAGGCGGCCACAGCGCTTCGGGACGCCGGGGCGGAGGCTGTTGTCGTGCTCTCACATCTGGGCCGGATTGACGAGAAACTGGCCCGTGCCTGCGACGTGGACGTAATCCTCGGCGGGCACGTCCACGAGCGCCGCATCGACCGTCTCGACGGGACGCTGCTCACCAGACCAGGAGCCAACGGCCGGACCGTCGTTGAGGTCGACCTTGCCGGACCGGAACCGACTGCACAGTTCCGCGAGACAGCTGATGGCCCTCTCGATGACCGCGTCGCGGCGGCAATCGAAGACAGGCTCTCCGCAGCGGGACTGCACGAGGTTATCGGTCACGCCGCCGACCCAATCGACCGTAGTCAGGCGACGACCTACGGCGGCGAGTGTCGGCTCGGCAACCTCGTTGCGGACGCGTACCGATGGGCGACGGGCGCAGATGTGGCCCTCCAGAACAGCGGCGGTCTCCGAAACGACACGGTTCCGCTCGATGGGGCGCTGACGGTCGCCGATATGGTTTCTGTCGTCCCCTTCGAGGAACCCCTGACAGTCGCCGAACTGACAGGGGCGGAGCTCCGGACGCTGTGTCGACAGGGGAGCGGGCAACAGGTCGCGTTCGGCGAGCCGGACTGGTGGCACGCCCATTTCAGCGGCGTCGAACTGGTCTGGAACGATGATACACAAATCATCGAGCGACTGCAGGTCGACGGGCGACCGGTCCGCGACACCGAGACGTACACGCTCGCGACGAGTAACTACCTCTACTACACCGAGCTGGAGTTCCCCGTCCTCACTGAATCACACCGGGTCAGCGTCGCTGACGTACAGTACGAGGCGCTGGCCGACTACGTCCGCGAGACGGACATCGCCCCGGCGGTCGACGGACGACTCACTCGTCGCTAGCGATTTAAACCTCGGCGCGGTACGTTCCGCCGATGCCACAGGTCGTCGTCCCGGTCAGATACCCACTCTCGGAGAACTCCCGAGCCACGCTCGCGGAGGCCATTCAGATCGCCGACGCGGAAGATGCGGACCTCACCGTCCTCCACGTAAATCTATACCAGAATAGCCACCACGTCGACCGGACAGAGCTCAAACGCGCCGTCGAGCAGGCGTTCGGCCACGTCCCGCGGACGCGGTACGTCGTCCGGTCGGGGATGCTGGTCGAAGAGACGATCCTCGATGAGGTCGCTGCACAGGACGCCGATATCGTCGTCATCGGGAGCAAACAGGCGAGTCGCTGGCGACAGATGATCCGACGGCTGGTCGACGACCCCGATGTCGAACAGTTCCTTCGCGAGGAACTCGACTGCGAAATCGTCACCGCCCAGCCGGATGCCCAGTCCAGCCGTCACTCGTCGCCGAGTTCATCGGGATCCTGACGCGGCGGGACCGGCGCGTCTCCGGTGGCCGTGTGGGACCGGTCAACGCCGTCAAGCCCGCCCAATCCGTTGGTGAGTGAGACGTTCATCTCCCCGCTGGTGTCGTCGAAGTACAGGTGGGAGTGTGGATAGGCGATTTCGACATTTGCGTCTTCGAGCCGCCGCCAGACGTTCGTCTGGACTCTCGAGCGGGCAGCAAGCAGCTTGTACGGTTCGGTCACCCAGTACCGTAATGTCAGCAACACGCCGTGGTCGGCGAAATTGTTGATATACACCGTCGGCGAGGCGGGGTACCGGGCCGCACCGACGCGGATGTCCGGCCCGCCGGAGATGACGTTGTCCACTTCCCGGGCCGCCGCTTCGATGAGGCTCCGCGCGACGGCGATGTCACTCTCGTAGGTGACCATTACGTCAAGCGACAGCCGCGTTCGTGAGTCCTCTGCCGAGTAGTTGACGACATCCCGCTGGCGAATCTCCCCGTTGGGGATGACGAGAAACGTGTTGTCAAGGGTGAACACTTTGGTGTGTCTGAGTGTGATATCTTCGACGAACCCTCGCTGGCCAGTGTCGGCGAGTTCGATCATATCACCGATCTCGTATGGCTGGTCAGCCAGCAAGAAGACGCCAGAGATCAGGCCCCCGAGAATCGGGGCCAGCACGACACCAACCACGGCAGAAAACACAGTGACGGAGAGTGCAATATCACCCAGTTGCAGACCGTAAATGCCCAGAATGGTCAGCAACGCGAAAATGTACACACCGGCACGGATGCCGCGAAGCGCTGTTCGAGTGAGACTTGGCCGCCGGAACTGCTGAGCGACGCGCCGACCCAGAAGACGGACGAGAACGCGGGAAACGACAATTGCCAGCCCGATGACGATCAGGGATTTCCCGATGTTGGCAATCCACATCGGGATTTCGAAGGGGAGCAATCCACCGATGTCAGTGGCTACCTCTGTCGCCACTTCCGTCGCGGCTTCGGTCGGCGTCGGAGTGGGTGTCTGCAACGGCCAGACAGGGCCAAAACGCATGACATGGAATCAATCCTGCCACGAGAAAAGGATTCCCCTCCCGAACTACTTAGCCATCTCACTCCGTTTGAGATAATATGTCTTCAGATGACATCTCGGTGGTCCTCTCAGACGACCGACCACCGGTAGATACGCTGGCAGTCGGTGTCTCTGAGTACGGCCTGGCCGGCCTCACAGCCGTCGATTATCTCGCTGACCAGCACTCGATGCGCGAAGTCGGCCATCTGCGGACGTCGGAGCCGCCGTTCAGTACCCCTTTCGATAACGGGACCCCGAGACATCACACACGGCTGTATGTCGATAAGGCGTCGTCGTTTGCTGTCTTAGTGGGTGAGCGGTTCGTGCCGCCGGCTCAGGCCGGATCGCTCGCTGGCGCAATTGCGACCGCGGGGAGAAAACTGGGGGTTTCAGACATTACGATGCTCACCGGCGTCCCCATCGCACACGGCCCGGACGACCACGTCCCGTTCTACATTGCAACGCCGATGTATCTGCCGCGTTGAATAGCGATCTAATCGGCGGTTATCACGGGTTAGAAGGACGAAGCCGAGGAAATCAATTCTGGCTATGGAAGTCGATCTCCTCGACTTCGTTGAGCAGTGTCGGCAGCTAGTCAAA
>NZ_JAAOHT010000004.1:0-747 GCF_011440255.1 Haloarcula sp. JP-Z28
GTCGGGACCTGGGAGATACGACCGATTATCTACGCCGGCAATCAGGAGCGCGAGCTCGTATACGAGGCTGGGGCAGTGTATCGGACGAACCGGGACGGTGGCGTGCAAAAACGGACGCCGCCGATACTCGTCTCAGATGACCGTGTTCTCATCACGGTGGTCGGCACGACCGCCAGTGACCAGCAGAGCCTGGGCGGGTCGACAGTGCTTGTCCGGACAAACCACCGGAGCAGCAACGTCTCGTTCGCCGATACCGACGGCAACATCGAACACGTCAACATCAGTGTCGACTCGGCCCCACAGCGTGAGGCACTCTGGCAGTCCTACTTCGAGAGCGAAGGGTTCAGTTGCGCGGCCAACGGCTGGTGTAACTTCACGTCGTCCTCCGGCGATATCCAGCGGACGTACGTGGTCTATCACGACATCGCAGTCGAGATTGACCAGTGACCAGCCCTACCCGCTGGTCACGTTGATCCGGTTCTTCGAGACGTGGAGGTACGTCAGCCGGATGATGTTCGTGTTTTTCGGGACGGCTCGCTCGTTTCTGAGCGCTCGGTCATAATGGACCAGCCCGCCGTTGTCTACCGTAACTGACCCGGCGACGAGGCCGCCGTACAGCTCCGCCTTTTTGACCGAGACACTGCTTGCACTGACGCCGCCAGCGGGTGCGTAAATCACGCCCTCAAACTGCGGCGTATCAGTGTCTCCCTCGATGAAGGCGTCAAAGTCCGACCGGCCGTACATCCA